>JAGODS010000160.1 GCA_017998135.1 Bacteroidales bacterium | reverse complement strand
ACTGTTAATTTATTAGCTTTTGGCGAAGGTGAGAATTTAGTGTATCAATGGAAAAAAGATAATAATATAATTGAAGGCGCTACTTCAACTATTATAACAGTTAAAGAAGCAGGAATTTATCTTGTACAAGCAACGAATAGCTGCGGTTCTACTCTTTCAGAAACTTATCAGTTTATTATTAATCCTTTGCCTGTTATAACTATTAAGACAGATACAACTGTTTGCGATACTGTGAAAGTAGTACTTGATGCAGGAGAAGGTTTTGCCAAATATTTATGGTCAAATGATTCAACAAGCAGAACTATTACAGTTGATACAACCGGTGTTGGTATAGGTACTGCAACTTATACAGTAATGGTAGAAGATACTAACGGATGTCAGGTTACAGCAGAAATAAAAGTAACCTTTGACGAATGTACGGGTATCAGGAAAAATGATAAAACTAATTTTATAGACATATATCCCAATCCTAATAAAGGTGTATTTACTTTGAAAAATTGCGATACTTTTGAAGCAATTGAGATATTCAACCTCGCAGGACAGAGAATATATAATGAACATTTAACAACTTCTATTGTTGATATTAATCTTGGAACCATTAATAAAGGCTTATATATTTTAAAAGCTACAGGTAACAAGGGCAGCATTTATAAAAAGATTGTTGTTGAATAAATTAAAGATAATAATAAATTAATTTGCCGATGTTTTGATTTATTAATCCTGTGAGGATAACATTAAAGAAAAAAAGCCGTTTATTTTTAGTTAATTAAACGGCTTTTTTGATAACCTGATTTGATTTTCTCACCAATTATTAAGCAATAAGATAATAAGAGAACAGAGTCAAACTAAGAACTAAAGGGACAATAATCAAAGATACAATTTTCATTAAGAGAAAGACCTAAACTCTCTATGGTTATATAGTTTTATATTTACTTAAAAAACAAAATAATTATGAAAGAAAAAAAATATAGCTCATTTATTTTAACGATAGCAGCATTTTTTATCCTGTTATTTCCTCTTTTTTCGCAGCCTCCTTTTCCTCCTGATTATTATGCTACTGTTACAATAGCCAGCGCCGGACCTAATTCAGCCGATATAACAGTAGGTCCTTCGAGGGTTGTTTATATTATTCAACTTTCAGTTACCGGTTCTAATTCTGTTACTTTGGATACATTAACATTAAAAACAAGCGGAACTTATAATCTTGACGATTTGTACAGTGGAGCTGAAGATACTATTTTTACAATGTACTATAATACTGTACCGGGACTTATTGGTTCTAAATTGCTTGCTCAACAAAAAAAGTACAGCAGCGGGGATTTAATTAAATTTACGCATCTGCAGTTTGCTTTTACAGGAACCAAATATCTTATTTTGACTGCTGATATAGATAATAAAGCAGTTAATAATCATACTATTGGAGTAGATTCTGCTTCAATAAACAATTTTGGATTTAAAGAAAAAATTAATAAAGTAGGACCCAAATACCTTGCAGCAGGCGGATTGCAAAAAATAAAATCAGGACTAAATGCCACTTTTTATTTTAATGGCCCAGCTAAAGCCGATTTTATCAAAACAGGTTCTGCTAATAATATATTATATTCTATAAAGATTGCCGGCAGCGTATATCCTAATACCAAAGCCCCTAATTTAAAAGCGATTATTTTTAAAACAGCAGGTAACTATATTGATACAATAGATTTTGTTCCAAAGTCTATCAAGTTATGGTATTCTACAGCCTCTAACCTTAGTAATGGTTTTTCCAATGATAATGCTACACTTTTAAAAACCGCACCCTCTATACCTCAGCCAGGAGATACTATCTTGTTTGATAATCTTAACTTAAATGTTGCAAGGAATTATTTCTTATATGTTACTATTGATTTATCACAAAACGTTATTAATAATAATTATATTCATATTATTAATACGCCTTTTTCAGCTTTTATCTTTTATCCCGGGGGTATTAGTCTTAGTGGTCCAAATCCTATTAATGCAGGCTCAATTCAAACTTTAGTCGGAAACGAATATATAGAGATATCAAAAGCTGGTCCTGATGCTAAAATTATATATACTAATACTAATAAGAATATACTTTATAAACTTAAATTCAATACATTAAATGTTTATTCGGATACCTGTAATATTACCGAAATAAAATTCAAGTTTAAAGGCACTTATAATAAAAATGATTTTAAAAAAGGGGCTTTATGTTTATGGGCTTCAACTCAAGGTAATCTATCTAATGGTTTTGGTTCAGATCCTGTTAAGCTTGGAACATCTATGGATTTGCCGGGGCAGGATACTATTGTAAGTTTTTCTGATTTTAAATATTATCCCAAAGGGTCTTTTTATTTTTATCTTACTCTTGATATTCCTGCTGAGGCTGTTGATAATCAAACTATTCTTGTTGCACCTGTTCCTTTTGAAGATATCATTTTTTCAGGTAAAATTACTAAAACAGGATATAACCCTGCTTATTCAGGAGGTGTTCAAACTATCAGGGCTTCTATGTATATAGATTTGAGTAATATTCTTATTAGTTCAAGGACTGTAGGCGCTGCATCTGCCAATGTTGAATTATACAGGATAAGAATAAGCGTTAGCGACCCGTCAATAGACGCAACATTAAATAGCATCAGGCTAAAAACCGGAGGGTCATATTCTGTTAACGATTTATTGCCTAATAGTATAAAGCTCTGGTATTCAACTCAGAATAACAGTTTAAGCAATGCTTTTCAAATCAGTTCCCCCATAAATATAGTTAAATCAGGAGATGAGTTGGTTTGGAATGACTTAAACAGGACAATCCCGAGAAACTCGGTTGTATATATAGTTGTAACAGGGGATATATCTCCGGTAGATATAGTTAACAATTACAGTATGATTTTTATTTCTCCCACCCCCTTTGATAATATCAATTTTGCCGAGCCTGCAATTAAAACTAATAACAATCCAATGAGTGCCAGCGGAGCCATTACTATACTGACACAAAATTTTATGGATTTCAGCGTTAATCTTATTCCATATTTTGCCACTAAAAATCCCACTGACCAGAATGTAATACTATACCAGACAAAGATGACTTTTAAGAAAGTTTTAAACATAGACCTTACATTAAATGAAATAAAATTTACAACTGAAGGGACTTATCAAACAGGAGATATCAAACCAGGATCTTTTAAACTATGGGTAAGCACTTTATCTAATCTTCCACATCATTTTAATGAAACTATGGCTACCTTATTGTCAAAAACAGAAATAGTACCTACTCAAACCGAGTTCTTATTTACCAATATTAATTATCTTTTTAATGCCTCAATAACCAGATATTTTTACGTAACAGCAGATATATCATCAGGAGCCAGTTCGGATAATGTCATTAAAATAAACCCTACGATATTTTCAGATTACCGGTTTGATAAAGAAATAACTAAAACACTTTCCGATGCGACATTATATCCTTTTGTAGCAGGCGCTCCTATAACAATCAGCGGATGGATATGGAAATCTGACGCTCAGACAAATGAGTTTAATAAAGCCTTTAACTGGTCAAAAAACAGCGTACCTGATGATTATGTAAGCGCAACTATCAAATATTATCCGGCTCAACCTGTTATAATTTCTCCTAAAACCGGGGCTTTTGATTTATACAATCTGACTTTGGATATGGGGAGCAGCTTAACTGTAAATGGCTCTACCTTAAATGTTACCAATAATCTTATCATCAAGGAAGGAGCAATGCTTACCCTTAATAGTGCAGATTTACTATTATTAAATAATGTATATATTGAAGAGGGAGCTTATTTAGTAGTAAATTCTCCCTGCGAAGTCTATATAAGAGGTGATTTCAGTAATTCAGGCAGTAAAAATATAGGAACAGGGACAATTATTTTTGATGGTAAGACCCCCCAAAATATTACAGGTAATATGATATTTAATAATGTTATAATGAACAATCCAACTGAAATATTGATTAACGAGGGAGATGAAAAAACTAATTTTACTGTAAAATCTATATTGAGAGTCAAACAGGGACATTTAAAGACAGGCAATAGGTTGACTCTATACTCAGATGACAAACAAACAGCTATAATTTCCTCAAAAGGAGAGGGCGAGATTTCAGGAAAAGTTACTTGCCAGAGATATAATCCTGGTGTTTACGGCTATCATTATATATCAATGCCTGTTTACGGCGCATCGGTTTCAGAAATCAGGGATGATATAAAAGATGAGATAGTTTGGGGACAGGATTATTCAGCATATAAAACAGGGACTTTAAGCAATTTATGGTATTATAATGAAACCAATGTATCAAAAGAACTACATCCTGAAATAGGTTTATCTACAGATGAACAACTAAAGATGAATGGCTGGATAGCACCATCCGGTCCTCAGGTAATAATGGATAAAATGAAAGGTTATTCTGTAGTTTTGCCAGCAGGAACAGGCTTGGAAGTGTCAGGTGAGGTAAATAATGGAGACATTACTGCAAATCTGACCTATACTAATTCGGGGAATCATTCTGTTGACGGTTGGAATCTTGTTGGCAATCCTTATCCTTCGTTTATTGATATAGAAGCCGCAGAAGGCTGGCATTGGGAAAATGTTGATAAAGCTATTTATTTTCTAAATTCTACATCTAAGTCTGAGGGAGAGTATTATTCATATATTAATGGTATATCAAATCCGTCTTCAGTTAGTTCATTGATATCACCATTTCAGGGTTTTTGGGTCAAAGTATCAGGCAATAGCACAGGCTCTGGCAAACTTTCATTAAATAATAAAGCAAGGACTGATGATATAAATACTTCTTTTTATAAGAAAAAAAATAGCAAAGACAACAGGCAATTATTAAGATTAAGGTGCAGTCAATATATGAATAGTTCAATTTTTACTGAAACTGTTATTTATTTTGAAGCTGGGGCTACAGAATTTTTTGATACAGATAAAGATGCATATAAAATTATGAGTACAGACGGCAGACCCGATATATTTACCCTTGCAAATAGTAAGAAATTATCAATTAATGGTATGCCTGCTCTTTATGATAAACAATATGATGTAGCTTTTGAGTGTAATGTTTATAGTGAAGAACAATATCAGCTTGAAGTTGCCGAATTAGTTAATTTTCCTGAGGGAAGCTCTATTATACTGGAAGATAAATTATTGAATTATAAACAGGATTTAACCAATAATACTTTTTATAAGTTTTCAGCAGGTATTAGCAGCCAGCAGGGAAGGTTTGTTTTACATTTTATTCCGCTTGAAACTAATATTAAGCAAAATAAAGAGTTTCAGAATGCTTTAATATATTTATCTGGCAGAGAATTGATAATTGATTTAAAAGCTAAAGAAATAGCTGTATTGAGTATATATGATATCACAGGCAAACAGGTTTATGCTGACAGAGTTTTATCCTCAGGCAAACATAATCTGGAATTGCAACTTCATGGTGTTTATTTTGCAAAATTGTTATTTAGTAATGGTTCAATTATTAAGAAATTAATAATTGAATAATAGTGTTTTACTGCTAAATTTAGAATATAGAAAATTAAGGACATCTCTCAGCAACTGATTAAATACCAAGTACTAAGTACTAAGTAATAAGTACTCAAACATACATAATTTTATTTTTATTTTTTTAACCTTAGTATAAAACTTATTCCCTTATATATCAACCTTATTAGCTTATTTTGATGTATAAATGTTAATAAAAAAGGTAATAAGGTAGATTTTGTTTCTTTCATCGCTTATACTAAGGTTTATAAGGTTTTTACAATATATAAACTCTAAAATTCAGAACTCCTGACTTAGACGCAGATTAACCTGACGCGATTTTATATAATAACCTGAGAGTTGTACCTGGATAAAATGTTTCAGTTTCATTTAATAGTTGACACAATTTTTTAGCAGCTTTG
>JAGODS010000159.1 GCA_017998135.1 Bacteroidales bacterium | reverse complement strand
CCTATTAACAGCGAGGTAATCAATTGCTTAAGCTATTTCCTTTGGTTGATAAGGATTAATAAAAATTGCTATATCTTTATAAGTTTCCTTCCAGTAAGGAAAATCAGACATAATGACAGCTTTACCAAGAGCCATATATTCAAAGGATTTAACCGGGCAACTCTCAAGATAATTTTTCATCGGATAGAGCAGCGCTATACCAATATCTGCGGCTGCAATATATTTATAAACCTCCTGTAAAGGGTGATAACCCCAAAACTTTGTTTTATTCCAGCCTTTTAAAGTTAGGCATTCTTTATAAAAATCATTATCCTCAAAAGCCCCTATTAACCAAAGTTCTGTATTTTCATTAGTTAATTCAACAGCCTGTATCAATTCTTTTATTCCTCTGATTCTTGATAAACCGCCTGCATAGACTACAATAAATTTTTCATTTTCTTTTTTAAAAGGACTAATATTTTTAATATATGAAAGAACTGGATAATTATTCAAAACAACTGTTTTATGAAAATAAAGAGGAAATTTATTTTTTGCATATTTCATTTGTCCCTCAACAGCAAAAACAATACCGTCAAAATATCTGAATGCCAATTTTTCAAATACCCTGTAAATATTGATAAAAAACTTTTTAATAAAAGAGTTTTTAACGCATAGTTTATCATCAATCTGTCTAATAACAAATTCATGCATATCATAAATCACTTTTTTACCTGTCAGTTTAAGGATTAATCCAATGGGAATTAATTCGGGGTCGTGTAAATGATATAATTTAGCTTTGGTTTTAAGAGCTTTACTAAAAGCTATAAAAGAACCTACTATAAATCTGACAAAACGCTTTTTGTATTCAGGTATGGCAATAATATTAACAGCCTCCATAATTTGATTTCTTTCGCCTTTTACCACAAAAGAGACATCGTAGCCGGCTTTGGCAAGAGAAATACATTCCTTATAGAAAATGCGGTCATCAGTTGCTTTATGAACGGTTGAAATGTGGCAAACTTTCATTTATTTAATAGCTTTATCATAGATGTTTGTGAATAATATTTTATTGGCTGCTTTTGTTGCTTTGCTGTTAATTATATTCCTGTTAGTGAGCTTCACTTTGTTTTCATCGATTAATAAAGCACTTTCAATAAAATTATTACTAAGGTCTTTAACAATAATGCCGTTTTCCATATCTTTAATCCATTCTCTGTTGGCAGGCAGGTCTGAAACAACAGGAATACAACCGGCAGCCATAGCTTCAAGCAGGCTTATGGAGGTGGCGTCAGTTTCGGGTATGGAAATATAAATTTTCGCTTTATTATAAAAATTTAAGTTAGTCTTTTTATCAACCCAGCCTGCAAATTCTGTTAAATCCGATATATTTTCTGCTTTGACAAGTTCTTTAAGACCTACAGTTTCTTCTCCGTCACCGGCAATAATAAGTCGCCAGTTTTCTGTTTTTCTGTTTACAATAAACTTAGCGAAGGCTTTAATTATAAGGTCTATTCTGTATATTTTTTTATGCAGACGGTTTGAATAAATAATATTTTCTTTAACATTATCAAATATATCAATATCTATTCCAAAATTAGCAATAACAATCTCTTTATTAACTAAAGCTGCAATTTTCTTTATTTCATCTCCCATAAATGCTGAGTCGGAGGTAATAAAATCAGAATGACGGATAATATATTTAGCAAGAGTTTTATATAAAAAATTCTTATTTGGAACATAAAGTATATCACTACCCCAGGCTGTTAAAACTATAGGTACCTTAGCTTTGCTGTTAGCAATCTGAACCAGCAATGCGTGAGTTCCTGCCTGATGAATATGAATAATATCAGGTTTATATTCTTTTATAATTTGCCTTATTTTTTTTATAGAAATAATAGCTTTAAATGGGTTTTTTAATGAAAAGACAAGCTCTTTGTGATTTATTTCAGGATAATTTCTATCGTGTTTATCAGTAATAAGAAGGATATCGTTGAAATAGTCAGCAATAAGCTTATAAAAATTATAAGTATGAATGCACCCTGAACTAACTAACAGTAATTTTTTCATAGTCTAAATAATTCTTATTTCTAAGTGCATAAATCAAAGCTGTAAAAAAAGCAAACATAAGTAAAATTCTCGGTTCAGAAAGCGGATTGTTGGTTAGTGCGGTTATAATTATTGTTAGTAAAAAGTATGGTGCAGGATTGTCTTTAAAATTATCAAGAATTTTAAGAGGATAAACAATTATTAATATATAAAATATTAATCCTATAAACCCATATCTCCAGAGCATTAGCATATATTCGTTTTCAGAATACATTTTTTTATTATAAAAGTATTCTTTGTAAGGAGCATGTCCGAGTATAGGCTTTTCTTTTATCATATCCCAAAGGTGATTCCAGGTAATAAAACGGCTTTGAATTGTACCTGTTTCAAGCATATTATATTGTATCATTTCATTCAGATATTTAGTTGACAGTTCTTTATCTGAGGCATTAAAAACAGAAAATATATTAAGTGAAATATAGGTCAGGATAAAAATAACAGCAATAGCTATAATTTTAGTATAATGCAACCTGTTCAGATAAAGGGTATTTAATAAAAAAATTATTACAAAAATAATAAAACAGGTTCTTGACTGACAGAATAAAATCGCTATAAAACAAAGATAAAACAGGAAATATTTAAAAAAAGAGCTATTATTTTTTAAGGAAAATAATACGGTGAAAAACAGGAATAAAATACCGTTATTATTTGGGTTGCCCATCGTGCCTAACATCCTTTTTGTGTCTGGGTCGCCGAGTGTATTTCTACCAAAAAAAATAAGATGGGGACCTGATGCATAATAAGGCTCTATAATATCATTGAAGTTGTTTATATTAAAATAATGAAGGAAGTTAAATATTATCAACAACCCGAATATTATATAAATATATTTGGTAAATCTATGTTTATAAAGCATATATACAAAAAAATAAAATAGATAAGGTATTTTATATTTTTATAAATTTCAAAATAATCTGATAGCTTAGCAAGCCTGTTGTTTACAATAATTGAAATTAAAATTAATAAACAGAAAGCCAGGATAATTTTAATATAATTATCCCATATATAAAACCTGTTGAAGATAAGAACTAAAATTACTAATGGAAGGCAAAGGTCTTCCATCCTTATTTCAAACCAAAGCAGGCTGATATGAAAAGCAGGTAAAAGAAAAAGAGAAAACATTGTCAGAGCAAAAATGCTTTTCTCAGGATAATTTTTAAATCTTTCTATAGTAATCCCGTAATTCATCAGATTTTATTTGCCCATTCAGAATAAAACTTCTTTAGTTCAGGATATTCTTCAATATATTTTGAATCTATATCTTTAGTACTTCCGACAACCACAGCAGGATTGCCTTTTATAATGGCAAAGTCGGGAAAATCGCCCTGTACATAGCTATAAGCAGCAACAATAGAGCCTTTGCCGATATGAGTATCAGGCATAATTAAAGAGTGAGGACCGATAAAACTGTATTCACCTATATAAACAGGTCCTTTGATATAGCCTTTTTTATCAGGGTAATTGCCATATTCTTTGCCGTAAAGCCTTATTGATATGTGGCTGCTATGAGTAGTAATGCTAATGAAATTTGTAAGCTGGCAGCCTTCCTTTATAGTAATTCCGCCGCTTGCTTCAATAAAATTGTAATGACCAATAAATACATTGTCTTTTATATCTAAATTTTCTTTGTAATCAATAAAGGTGCTATTGCTGATTCTTGTATCTTTAAGAAAACTGCCGTCACTGCGCCTGTAGCCGCCTATGATATGGGGGCGTGACAGCTTTGCTATTTCCAAAAGTATTTTGTTTTTTATTCTTTTTATTAGTGCCATTATTTATCAATATTTTGCAAAAATAATATTAATAGTTTATTAATAGTAATTATTTTTATTAACTATTGATAAACTTTAGCATTAACTTTTCCTGCAATTTTGTAATACCAATACATAGCGTATATTAAAAGCAGGCTGCAACTTATACTCATCAGAGTAAAAGATAATTTATAATCATTCAGATATGCTCCTGTAACTAAAGCAATAATTCTAAGGCAAATATCGGTTATTGTAAAAAGCATTGCTCCGAATTGTCTGTTCACTATCAGCGGGATGCAGGAAACCGGTGATATAATAAAGTTAATAAAAAGCCAGGGTGTTATTATACTTGCTATCTCGCCTGCTGTTCTCCATTTTTCGCTGAAAATGAAAGCGAATATATCGGGAGCGAATAAAAATAAAATAAGAAATAGCGGTAGTCCTCCCAAAAAAAGATTTCTGTATATTCTTAATAATAATGGTCTTAAATCTTTATTCTCGTTCATTGATGAAGCTGCTTTCTGATAAAAGACCTGATACATTGCATTGCCTATTAAACCTACAGGTGCTTTAAGTATTCTGAAAGCAAACGAGTAAAACCCCAAAATATATGAACTGAAGTAATAAGTTATAATTAGTATGATGCCGTTATCCTGGAAAGAATCTATGAAAGCGTGAGGTGAATTTATTCTGGCAAAGTTTTTATAGCGTATAAGATTTCCTTTTAATGATGTTTTGCTTATTTGTCGGGCAAAGCTTCCGAAGTTTTTTATGGTTTTTAGTGCAAGAATTAATGAGGCTGTTATTAAGCCTAAGAAAGAGCCTGAGATTAGTCCCCCTGCTCCTAATTTAAGTGTTTGTGTTAGATATCCTAATTTAGCACCAAGATTAATTCCCGAAGCTACTGCACTTTGGGCTATTCTGGCGCTTGCATTTTTTCTAAAGGTCTTTTGACGGGTGGAGTAATAATTAAAACTCTGGTAAAGTCCTGTAAAGAATAGAGTAGGAGGGACTAAATAGAGCCAGTTTCCTAAGGAGGTATTACCAATTAGTTTGAATATTATATTTTTGAAGAAAATTATAAATATCAGAGAGATAAAACTGATAAATATTGAAATTAAAATTGAAAGTGCAAGTACATTGACAGCATCTTTTTCTTCTTTAGGCAGTATAATAGCCATTTCATACCTGAGTGAGATAATTACTCCAAAAATAGCAACTATTGAAATATATATAGCCCATACCCCAAAATCATTTGGGCTATATAGCCTGGTTAATATAGGGGAAATTAAAATCGGAATGGCTTGTGCTATTGCCGTACCGCTAATTAGTGTAAATACAGACCGGAGAAATTCGGAATGCAAATATTTATTTTTTAAGCGGCTTAAAATCATTAAATATAGTAAAGTTATTTAATTTTGCAAAAATAATCTTTTTAGAATATTAACAACGATAATTAATTATATGCGAATTTTTATATTAGGTTTTATGGGTAGTGGAAAAAGTACTATTGGCAAAAAACTTGCTTACAGGCTTAATCTTCCTTTCTACGACTTAGATAGATTAATTGAACAGAAATATAATGCTAATTTAAATGAAATCTTTAATACACTGGGAGAAGATAAATTCAGGCTTATTGAAAAAAACTTACTTGAGGAATACCTGCTTAAAGATAATTATGTGTTGTCCACCGGGGGAGGGACACCCTGCTTTTTTAACAATATGGAACTTATTAATAAAAGCGGTATCTCTGTTTATCTTGATACTTCAATTCCTATAATTGTAAATAGGTTGATGAATGCCAAAAGGAAGCGCCCTCTGATTAGCGGAATGAATAAAGAACAATTAGAAATCTTTATTAAAAACAAATTAACAGAACGCACTAAGTTTTACAAACAGGCTAAAATTACCATCCCCGCTGATAATTTTAAAATTCAGATATTAATTGAACTTCTTAAAAATGCAATTAATTAGTGTCCATCCATAAAGTCGGTTTTGAATTTTCTTTGCGTTTCTTTGCGATTGACTTTGAGGGCTTTGCGGTAAATGATTTTTAATTTTTTTTAATTTATGGATGTACACTAATTAGAATTAATCTATGATAACGTAGAAAAATTT
>JAGODS010000158.1 GCA_017998135.1 Bacteroidales bacterium | reverse complement strand
AATGCAGGTGATGTTTTTTCTTCCTATACCGAAGGTATAACTTCAGCACTTGGCACAAAAGCAATCAGTGGTTATGGCTCCGGTTTAAACACTGTAGGAATTTACGGGCAGAGCGATAGTCAATCAGGTTTAGGAGTTAAAGCTTTTAATACTCATAAAGATGGGACAGGAGTAGCTGCAGGTGGAAATAATATTCCAACTATAGATATTTTATCTACAGGAAGCGGTGGTACTTTTGGAGGTACCAAGACAGGCGTATATGCTTATGCAACAGACAAAGATATGGGAACCGGTGTTATAGGTATTGGCAATAACACTATACCACCCACCTTACCTCCTAATGGTGCAGGAGGCTCCTTTGTTGCAAATTATATGGGCGTTTTTGGTGAAGCCAAAGAAAGAAATATCGGTTTTACCGGTGCCTGGGGTGGCATTTTTAAAGCTAAAGGCGGTGTTTGGGCTAATGTCGGAGGATCAAATTGGGATGGCTCAAACTGGATAGCTCATAAAATTTTAGGAAATGGAGTTGTTTCAACAGTAGTAAAAGACCTGAACGAAAATCTTGTAATTATGTTTGCACCTGAAGCTCCTGAAGTATTTTTTCAGGATTACGGCGTAGGGAAACTCAAACAAGGCAAAGCTCATATCAAGTTAGACCCTATCTTTTCTAAGAATATATATATTGATGAAAAACGACCACTTAAAGTATTCATTCAACTCAAAGGAGATTGTAAAGGGACTTATGTTACAAATGAAACTGCCGAAGGCTTTGATGTAATAGAATTACAGGGAGGCACTTCGGACGCAGAATTTAACTGGTCTGTTATAGCTAACAGAGCTGATGAAATATTTATAGAAAAAGATGGCAGCAGATACAACTCATCATTCGCAAAAATCAGATTTCCACGCTGTAATCAGGAATTAGAATTTAAAGAATTAAAGTTAATTAAGGTCCCTAATCAAAGATAATTACTTGTTTTTGAGACTGATTAATACTTAAAACTGCAAAGCTAAAGTTCGGTAGTTAACTCCCAAAAATAGAGTAAGTCTAATAAAAATTCCTTATTATATTTTTTATTAAAAAATTAGCAAAGTCTTTAGGAAAAAAACCTATTATTAATGCTCAACATTAAGAGCTTATAAGCTCGTTTATACCGGTTGCAGATACTTTAATGCTTCACCTAACGATTATATTTCTTTGTAATCCCGCAATAAATCAGGTTAAAATAGGTTTATTTCAACTTGCCCTAAGATTAACTTTATCTAAGAGCAAATCTGCTTTCGCCAATAAGATAATTTTCGCAATATAAAGTAACTGTATAAACGCCTTTCATAGCTTCGGTAGTCTTATCCCTTTTTTCCCAGTAAATACAAATATTCATAGTCTTATTGGCATAATCAATATCTTTTTTCATAGAGTATTGTAATCTTTGACCATTATATTCAAAACTATAAATATCCTCAGTACCGAAAGCAATAATTTTATTATCAGGTCTGGCAACACGAATATAAATAGACCTGGGACCCGGCTCAGCGACAAGATTTTCGAGTAAAGTAAAACAAACCTTAATTTTATCCACTTTAGATGCCTTATCAGTAACAATTTCTTTATCTCCGGCTCTCATTCTGACACCCATAGTAGAAATATTAGTAGCTTTTAAAAGTGAAGCCAGATTAACTTTTTCTTTAAGTACGGTTTTGTCTTCTTCAAGAGCAACATTTCTTTTTCTCTCTTTATCATATTTATTACTAATAGCTAAATTTTCTTCTCTTAACATTTTATTTTCTTTATAAAGAGAATCAATTTCCCTGACATAATTCTGAGTTATATCTCTGAGATAATTAAGTTTTTTCTTAATTCTTTTATAATCCGCCTGGGAGTCAATAAGTATTTTAATTTCAGCAGCCTGTGCACTTATAATACTATCCTTTGAAGAAAGTTTATCAGTCAGTTGAGCATATTCCACCTTGATACTATCGTGTTCGGTTATCAGGCTGTTAAGTTCTTCCTGAAGTACTTTATTTTTAACCTCCTTCTCAACAATAATAACATTAGTTTTATTTTTTTGAATAAAAATCTGCCAGACTAATAAAGCGATTATTAACAATAATACAGCAATAATAACTTTATAGACCAAATTAGAATTAATTTTTCGGGTAGCTTCCATATTTATAAAATTATGCAAAAATATATATTTTTTTTAAGAAGTATTAATTAGTGCATTTTCAAATTAGCACACTGGCTTATCTATTCCTCCCATTTCCAATCACCAAATGCTTTTAATTGATTTTTAAGATTAAATTTAATCATCAGATTTTTAGTTTCCTCCGATGTAAACGCAGAAGGTAATTTTTTCGTATTTGCCAATGTATAAATTAACATAGTTGAAAATCTTACTTCGTTAATCATATCCTGTTTATTGATAATATCCATCCTGTCGCAATCGGAATGATAACAATCGAAACGGGTAAGGTTTAATTTGCAATTAGGACGAAGTACCGGTATGCCCTCCAGCATAAAAGGCTGGTGGTCTGTGCTGGTGCCCATCTTCACTAAGTTCTTATTCTTAAACACAGTATCTATCCTTGAAAAATAAGTACCTGCCGAATCAAAAAGCAGTTTAAACTCATCTGAGGTAGTCTGATAACCAATAGGATTTCCTGTAATATCATAATTAAGATAAATTTTAACTTTTCCAAGTTCATTATTTTCTAACATCTTTTTCACATAATTTCTTGACCCGAACAGAAATTGCTCTTCTCCCATAAAATTAATAAAAACAAGAGTTCGCTTTGTTTTAAGTTTAAGACTTTTAAAAGTTCTTGCCATATCAACAATCTCCATTGCACCGAGCCCATTATCCATAGCGCCAGTTCCCAAATCCCAGCTATCCAGATGCCCTCCAATCACAATATATTCATCAGGCAATTCGCTTCCTTTAATAATTCCGATGATATTTCGTGCTTTTAAAAGACCATTAAAATTTTCAATTTTAATATCTGCTTTTATTTTTTTATTTGTTTTGCATTGTTCTCTTAATTTCAGACCATCAAATTTACTTATATTAATAGCAGGGATAGCTAAAATATTTTTACTATTTCCAATTTTTCCTGCCATAATAGCGCCTTTTTCATTTTCATCAATAAAAATAATAGCTTTTGCTCCGTATTTAATAGCCAAATCTGCTTTAGCACGATTTGATATATTAATAATATCTTTCTGCTTAGTATCTAACTTTGTATTACAAAGTACAATATTATTTTTTACTTTTTTTGCAGAGGATATAAAATCAACTTCCAGACCGTTTCCGACATCAACAATATAAGCAGCAACATCTGCCTTATCCGGAGTAAAGGCAAAAGCGGCAGCATTAATACTTTGCTTAGATCTTTTCTTTTTACCGCTTACCGAAAATTTCAAATCTTTACGCAACCACCAGTCAAATTCAAAAGAGTCGTATTTAACCTCATCCAAACCAATCTCTTTAAACAAATTATAAACAAATTCTTCGCCCTTAGATCCATTAATTGAACCTGTAAAGCGGTGTCCTATCTGCGAAGTCAAATCATACAAATAATTATAAGCTTTGGAATTTTCAAGCACTTCTTTATTAATTTTATTATACATTTCCCAATCGGATTGGGCTTTTGCAGTATATAAAATAAAAATACAAGTTAATAAAATCAAAAGTTTTTTAGTCATAATATTATTATTTACAATATTTATTAATCAAATCCTGAACAGTTTTATCACCTAACTCAGAGGCTTTATGAAAATCGGCACAGGCAGCCTCCTTATTATTTAAGAAATTATATGAGATTCCCCTGTTCACATAAGCCTCAATCAAATCGGGTTTTAATTTGACAGACATAGTAAGATCTTCCACCGTGCCGGCATAATCCTGTAGCATACCCTTTGCATTACCCCTGTTTGTATATGCTTCGGAGAAATTGGGATTAATTTTTATCGCTTTATTGCAATCATCAATAGTTTTTCTGTATTCTCCCTTTTGAAAATAGGCTGCTCCGCGGTTAGAATAAAGATCGGGTAAATCCGGCACATATTTCTCTGCAATATTATAATCAGCTATAGCAGCATCTATATTTCCTGCAAAATAATTAGATTTACCCCTGCCAAAATAAGCTTCGCCAAAATTAGGGCGCATTTTTAGCGCAATAGTATAATCTTCAATTGCACCATTATAATCTTCGTAAAAATGTTTGGCATCAGCGCGACTGGAATAGCCAAAAAACACAGTAGGATAACGCTCTATAATGTTACTAAAAAGCGTTACACCATTTTGCCATACCTCTGTCCTTTTATAACATTGAACAATGATAAACACAGAATAAAGTGCAAGTACAAATATTATAATACCTTTATTAATTTTTTTCTGATAGTGAATATACAAGCCTGCCAGCGCAAAAAGTAAGCCCAGATAAGGTATATAAGTATATCTCTCAGCAACTAAAGCCTGTCCGACAGGTAAAATTTGCAATACCAGCAGCAAATTAACCACAAAAAACAAAAGCCCGAAAATAATATCTCTTTTCACCTTCCCTGCTCTAAACACTAAAAAAATAATAACTAAAAGTATAATAAAAGACGCATAAAACTCAGGAGGCAGAAATTTTGTCCTTTCAAGCGGATAATAATGCAAAGCTGACATATTAACAGGTATAAAAAATTTAGTAATATAAAACATAAGAGCGTATGATAACAGAAAAAGCCTATCTATATATGAAAACAATGGATTTATATCAACAATTGCTTTAGTGGCAGATTGTGATTTTATCGCTAAAAATCCAAATAATAATGATAGCAGAAAAAAAGGTATTTTCTCAGCTATTAACTTTAATTCAAACTTGCGTTTATAATAAAAATCAAAAACTATAAGCAAAACAGGAAAAATAACAGCAGCCGATTTGGAAAATAAAGACAATAAAAACAAGCCGAAAACATAAATCATATATATAATCTTTCTTTGATTTTCAATATATTTAACATAAAGAATCAATGCTGAAATGAAAAAGAAAGAATAGAGAACATCTTTTAACTCGGAAACCCAGGCTACAGACTCTACGTGTAGAGGATGCGCCCCGAAAACAAATGCAATAAAAATTGACAAGCCTTGTTTTTTAAATATTAAAAAAGATAAATAATAAACAAGCAAAATATTCAGCAAATGGATAAACAACCCGGTAATATGATAAGGAGTAGCATCCAGCTTATATTTATCATAAAGAACAGCATAAATCAAAGTAGTCAGCGGGTGATAATTGGAATTATGAAAACTGCTGAAGATAACTTTCACTGATTCCATATTTAATGTTTTTATATACGGATTATCGTGAATATACTGGTTGTCATCGTAAGTTACAAAATCATTCCGAAGAGATTTAAAATAAATGCCGGCAGTAATAAAAATTACCAGAGCCAACCCAGCATAAAATAACTTATTATCAGTTTTTTTAGCCTTTTGCTTAAAGCCTTTTTTATTAGCTTTGTTAGTTTTTTCGTTATTTTTCATTCTTAAAAAATATATAATATATTCTATTTCATTATGAGATTAAAAAAATAATATATCTTTGCAAACTCAATTTTATTGCAAAATTAAAATAAAATGGCAAATCATAAATCATCAATAAAACGCATAAGGTCAAACGAAACCAAACGTGTACGCAATAAGTATAATAATAAAACTATGCGTAACAAAGTTAAAAGCTTAAGATTAAACACTAATAAAGAAGAAGCTACCAAAGAGCTTCCGCAGATTGTTTCTATGATTGACAAGCTTGCTAAAAAATCAGTTATTCATAAAAATAAAGCAGCTAATCTTAAATCTAAACTTAGTAAAAAAGTAAAAGCTCTTTAATTTTAGCTGTTAATAAAAATTATATTTCTTTTTACTTTATTTTTTTTATTTTTGCTAATCATTAATATCAAATACTATGGCTAAAGA
>JAGODS010000157.1 GCA_017998135.1 Bacteroidales bacterium | reverse complement strand
TTAAAATTTTGAAGAACATCGAGAACTTCAAAATTTTGCCGAAAAAAGACCTCAATTTAGCATTACCCGATAATCAAAATAAATGGAGTTTATATTTAACAAAAAAAGGTCAACTAAATTCAGGCATGGACAACTCAATACCTAGTACCCAGTACCCAATACCCAATACCCAATACCCAATACTCAATACTCAATACCAAATATCCAATCTATGACATATAATGAACTTCTAAAAACCTTAAATAATAAAATATATCATCCTGTTTATTTGCTCCAGGGTGAAGAGTCGTATTATATTGATAAAATTATAGATATTTTTATTGATAATGTTTTAAGCGAGTTTGAGAAAGAATTTAATCTGACTGTTCTTTATGGCAGAGATGTTGAGGCTGGTTCATTGGTTGCCGAGCTTAAAGGCTATCCTATGTCGTCTAATTATAAACTCGTTATTATTAAAGAAGCTCAGAGCATTAACAAAAAGGATCACGACAAGCTTGCCGAATACATTAAAAACCCTTTAAAAACAACTATTTTTGTTCTTGCATATAAATACGGTTCTATTGACGGTAGAACCGGACTGGCAAGAGAAATTAAAAGTAAAGGTGTTATTTTTGACAGCCCTAAGCTTAAACAGAATAAAATTCCCGGATGGATTAATGATTATATTAAATCTATTAATTATAAAATTTCTGATAAAGCTGCTACTATTCTTGCTGAATTGCTCGGGGATGATTTATCTAAAATAGTTAATGAAATTAATAAAATTATTATCAATCTTCAGCCGGGAGCAGAAATTAATCCTGAAATAGTACTTGAAAATATTGGTATAAGTAAAGACTATAATATCTTTGAATTACAAAATGCGATTATTAATAAAAATCTTAATAAAGCCTGGAAAATCATTAATTATTTTGTTGCAAATATTAAAGAAGAACCTATTGTAGTAAACATCGGTTTTTTATATAGCTTTTTTGTGAAAATATTAACTTATCATTATTTACAGGATAAATCACAATCCAAAGTAGCAGCAGCTCTTGGAGTACCTCCCTTTTATATTAAGGATTATATTACTGCTGCTTCCCACTATTCGCCTTCCAAAATTATTAATATTATTTCTTATCTTAAGGAATGCGACCTTAAATCTAAAGGTATAAACAATCCTACTGTTTCAGAAGTAAGTCTTTATAAGGAATTAATTTATAAAATCCTGCATTGATTAGTAGCGTGTAGCGGGTAGCAATACTCAATACCAAGTACTAAGTACTTAGTACCAAGTATTAAGTACTCAAACCTACAAATTTAATTGAGCGATGGTGATACTGAAAGTTTTAATTTGATATTAAATTCGTCATAGATGGCTTTATCTCCAAGATTGCTGAAAAAAGAGCCAGACCCGTACCTTATATCATAAATAGTCCTGTCAACTATTATACTGTTTGCATTAAAAATATAGTTGTTGCCTTCTTTTATTACATTGCTTTTAAAGTTAAGTGCTTTGCTAATGCCTTTTATTGTTAATGTTCCTTTAATTTCTGTAACTGCTTTACTAATATCAACGGGTTTGTTGATTGTAAAGGTAGCAGTATTAAATTTAGCAACATCAAAGAAGTCGGAAGACTTAAGATGTCCTGTTAATTTATCATTATACTCTTTATCTTTTAAGTCTGTACAAACAATAGTATTCATATCTATAGTAAAAGAACCTGAAATGATTTTGTCTTTTTCTATTTTAAGACTTCCTGCTTTCAGGCTAATGTTACCTTCGTGATAGCCTACTATTTTTTCTGCTTTCCAGTATAAATCGGACTTTGTTATGTCTGCTTTGTAATTTTGTGCGTTAAGTATTAAGGTATTTATTAATAAAACTAATACTGTTAAAAATAATTTAGATTTCATATAAAAAAATTAATTTAATTGAGCTGCAAAAATAAGAGTATTTAAGCTTTTAGAAATCTTAAAAAATATTAACAACTGTACCTTTCCTAAAATAAAACAATAAAAAACCCTAAAATAATATTATCCTTTTTTTGTTGAATTTTAAATGTTAAATTAGCATAGCATTCAACATTTAAAATTCAACATTCAACATTCAACATTCAACATTATTCCTCTTCCTGGTCTTCATAAAGATATTTGGTATCTTCGTAATATTGACTGAGAAGAGAGACAGCTTTATCGGCAACAACTTTTTCTTTATTTTCTCTTGCAATATGACCGAGATTACTCATAATAGCGAGGTTTTGACGTTTTTCATAACCAACAGTTTGTGCTAAATCTCCTTTAAATGAGTAATAGTATTTAATATTTTTAGCTGTTATATCATATAATTTATTAAGTATATATTTGCCTTTATCCGGAGCGCCTGCTTTGTAATAAGCGCTTGCCAGTGGCAGCGAGAAGTAATCAAAGGGTATTTTGCTTTCCGGCATTACCTGTAGACAACGGTCAAGCACTTTAAGGGCTTTTTCCTTTTTATTTTCTTTAATAAGTGCTTCTGCCAGTCTTGCAAAGTTATTACGGAAATTCATTGTCATTCTTAAAATATCCTGGTTAAGATACACGCCTTCTTTATCAATGTTGCCCCATCGGAATTTATTCATCATATTATCATATAATATATCTGTATCAATACTGCCTGTTTGTCCTGATTTATTTTCTTCGTCATTTTTGATAGGTTTAAGTCTATATGCAAGTCCTTCAAGCTGGAACCAGGGTTCAAGACCTATATAAGCTTCCGGTCCTGTAGATATGGCAAAATAAACAGGTCTTTTCCAATTATTATGAGCAAGCAAGTCAAGAGTCATAAGAGTGTTCTTTTGTATTCCTGATTTTGCTCTTACTTTCCATTCGATAGGCTGTACAAGAGCTGCTTCGTTAGGTTTAACTGTTCCTGTTTTAACTGCTGTTTCGGCATCTGCAGGTATTTTGAAATTACGGGTTGGGAATAAGCTTATTGATCCGCTATTACTAACGTATTTAGTACGCGGGTCATCGCTTTTGATAAAGTCTATAATATCTTTTAGCGGATAATACTGATTGGGTTTGCAAATAGTAGTATCTTCATAATAGTAAACATAGTCCCGGGTACCCTGTCTGTATTGCTCTTCGGTAAAGGAGAAAGGTATAGGGTCTGAATCGTAAGCTTTACGTTTCATCTGGTGAATATACCAGTCCGTATTGAGGAGGGAGAGGTTGCATACTCTTACATCCGTTCTTATGCCTTCTACTTCCTGGGCATACCACAGAGGGAACGTATCGTTATCGCCATTAGTAAAAATTATTGCATTTGGAGCGCAGGATTGAAGGTAGTTTATGGCAAAGTCTCTGCAGGCATATCTGTTTGAGCGGTCGTGATCGTCCCAGCCGTCTTTCGCTAAAACAGCGGGTACTATAAGACATAAGACGCTTGCTATAACTGCCGACTGAAGAGGTTTGAGTTTTTTCATAAAAAGCTCATAAAGAGCAAGTACACCTATGCCTATCCATATACAAAAGACATAGAAGGAAGCTGCATAAGCATAATCTCGTTCTCTCGGTTGATTTGGATACTGGTTTAGATAAACAATAATAGCGAGCCCTGTCATAACAAATAATAGTGAGACTATCCAGGCATCTTTAGGGTCTCGTTTGAGGTGATAATAAAAGCCTATTAAGCCTAAAATTAAGGGGAGGAAATAAAAGGCATTTCTTCCCTTATTATTTTTAAGGGCGTCTGGTAGATTATCTTGTGGTCCGAGTCGCATTTCGTCTATCCATTTGATACCGCTAATCCAGTTTCCTTCTGTAACATTACCATCTCCCTGTATGTCGTTTTGTCTGCCGGCGAAGTTCCACATAAAATAGCGCAAATACATAAACCCTACCTGATAATTAAAAAAGAAACGAAGGTTTTCGCCAAAGGTCGGTTTTATTATAGTTTTTGTTTTACCATAATCGTCTTCATATTCGATTGGTGTGCCCACTATTTTGCCCCAGTGTTTATAAGCCCGTTTGTGGTCGCTTTGCGGGCTATACATTCTTGGAAATATAGTACAAAATTCCGGTGCATAATTTGGTATGCTTTCTTTGCGGCTATCTGTTATAATATATTTGCCTGTCTTTTTATCTTTTGTATATACAGGGCTGCCGTCTTTATATGGTTTTGATTTATCAAGGGGTGCGTCATAAAAGGGTCCGTAAAGTATAGGCCAGTCCCCATATTGTTCTCTTTTAAGGTAAGCCAGCATATTAATCGCATTATCGGGATTGTTTTCATTGATAACTGTATCTGCGTTTGCCCTTATTACAAGGATAAAAAATGTTGAATAGCCTATTAATATGAAGGTAAAACATAAAATAATAGTATTTAACAGTAATTTCTGGTTTTTGATTGTATAATGCAATCCCCAGAGAATACCGCTAATAAGCAATACAAAATAAATTAATGTTCCTGAATTGAAAGGCATTCCTATGTTGTTTACAAAAAATAATTCAAAAAGTCCTGCAAGTTTAACTACCCAGGGAATAATACCATTTTGTATTAAAGCTAATAGAATAATAGAAAAAACAAAGGAGAGAATTATCCCTTTACGTGTAGCTTTGTATTTTTTGAAATAATAAATAAAAACCATTGCTGGGATAGTAAGTAGGTTTAGGAGATGGACTCCGATAGATAGCCCTACAAGATACGCTATTAGTATAATCCATCGCAGTGAATTTTTTTCTTCTGCCGATTCTTCCCATTTTAACATTGCCCAGAAAACAATAGCAGTAAAGAAAGAACTGGTTGCATATACTTCGCCTTCTACAGCAGAAAACCAAAATGAATCTGTAAAGGTATAGGCGAGTGAGCCTACAATACCTGCCCCAAAGACAGCAGCCATTTCTCCTATGGTATATTCGTTATTTTTTATAATAAATTTTTTGGCAAGCATAGTAATAGACCAGAAAAGAAATAAGATAGTGAAACCGCTTGCCAGCGCTGATAGTGTATTTACCATACGTGCTACAAGTGCTGTATCTCCAAAGGCGAATAATGAGAAGAATCTCCCCAATAACTGAAAAGTTGGGGCGCCTGGCGGGTGTCCTACCATTAATTTATATGAAGTTGCTATATATTCGCCGCAGTCCCAAAAACTTGCTGTGGACTCTGATGTTAAGATATACACTGTTGAGGCTATTGCAAATACTAACCAACCTATTATATTATTAAATTTCCTGTAAATTTTCATATTATTTTTTTTGATTAAAAGATTGCAAAATTATAAATTTTAATATTATTCATCATAGTTTATTGAAATATATCAATTTTTGATGTTTTTTGTGCTGCAAAAAAAGAAATTTGTATATTTTTGCTCCCTCGTTAGGCGAAGCGTCCACGCTTCGTCCCAAATACCAAATACTCAATACTCAATACTCAATACTCAATACTCAATACTCAATACTCAATACTCAATACTCAATACTCAATACTCAATACTCAATACTCAATACCCAATACCAAAATTTGTATATATGCAACAACGAAAAATAGCTGAGATAATTATATTAATAATCATAGGAACTATATTTATTGTTGTTACGGAAATATTTAAAACGAGAGTTAGCAAGCAGGGTAAAATAGTTAAATCAGTTCTGCAAAAAAGCATTTATGGGATAAATATTGATTCTTTGATTGTTTATAGGGAGAATGTAAAAACTAATGAAAATTTATCATCTATTCTTAATAATTATAAGGTTGACAATAACACTATTGATTTGATAAATCGTAAATCTAAAGGTATTATTGATTTAAGAAAAATAAAGGCTGGTAATAATTATACTGTATTATGTTCTAATGACAGCTCTGAAACTGTCAGTTTTTTTATTTATGAAGAATCGCCTGTAAATTTTATTGTTTTTTCTTTAAAGGATTCGGTCCATGTTTATGCAGGTAAAAAGGCTGTTAAATATATCAAAAAGTCTATTAAAGGTGAAATAAAATCATCGCTTTGGAATGCGATGAAAGAAAGTAATAC
>JAGODS010000156.1 GCA_017998135.1 Bacteroidales bacterium | reverse complement strand
AGCGTAACCATCTGACCTTCTTTATCGTCATCCGAATTGCTGGGCGTCCATTTACTGCCATCAGGCATATCAAAGGTAACGGGTATGTTAGGCACTTTCTTACAAGGTGAATATCTCAATTCCTGGACTGCAAGAGCATAAACAAAAGGTTTAAAAGTAGAACCTACCTGCCTTTTAGAAAACATTACCTGGTCATATTTAAAATGCTTATAATTTATTCCGCCAACGTAAGCCCTAACAAAACCTGTATGAGGCTCAACGGACATCAAACCTGCACGCAGAAAAAACTTATAATGCCTGATTGAATCAAGCGGACTTATTAAAGTCTCTTTTTCTCCTTGCCAGGTAAAAATCCTCATCTTGACAGGCTTGGTAAATTCCTTATAAATCTCATTATACGAAAGCCCTGACTCTTTAAGACTAACATACCTTCCTGTCCTTATTATTGCCTGTTTTATAATCAAATCATATTCTTCAGGGGTTAATTCCGGGTCAAAAGGAGCATTTTTAAAACCTTTCCAGTGCTGGTAAAACTGGGGTTGCAATTCTTTTCCGATATATTCGCTAACTGCTTCCTCGGCATAAGTTTGCATTCGCGAGTTTATGGTGGTATATACCTTTAAACCGTCTTTATAAAGATTAAAAGATGTGCCATCCTGTTTTTTATTATTACGACACCATTCCATTAATTCAGCCCTTATATACTCCCTGAAATAAGTCGCTTTTCCAGTGTTTTGGTCAAGCATCTTAAACTGGGACATATCTATTGATATAGTTTTTACGGAATCATATTCTTTTTGAGTGATATATTTATACTTCATCATCTGGTTAAGCACAACTTCCCGTCTCTTGATAGCAGCCTCCGGATGTCTGACAGGACTGAATTTAGTAGGCGCTTTGAGCATACCCACTAAAAGGGCGGATTCCTCCATATTAAGCTCTGCCGGAGTCTTATTAAAATAGGTCTTGGCGGCTGACTTAATACCAAAGGAATTATTGCCGAAGTCAACCGTGTTAAAATACATTGCAATTATTTCTTCCTTAGTATAATTTCTCTCAAGCTTTAGAGCTGTTATCCATTCTTTAAATTTTGTAATTGCTAACTTTATTTTATTCTGTTTTTTCTGTCTTGGGAACAGGTTCTTAGCCAATTGCTGAGTAATAGTACTTCCTCCGCCGGCGCTCTTATTTCGTAAAATAAAATTTTTAAAAAACACTCTCATCATTCCCCGCAAATCAATACCTGAATGTTTTATAAAACGCACATCTTCGGTAGCCACCAAAGCGTTAATAAGGTAAGGAGAGAGTTCTTCATAATGGGTAATTGTACGATTTTCTATATAATAGGTCCCTAAAATAACCTGGTCTATCGAAATTACCTCACTGGCAAGGTTGCTCTTTGGATTTTCGAGCTCTTCAAAACCCGGCATAAAACCGAACCAACCCATTGACAAGCCTGTAAAAAATATAAGCATTACAATCAAAGCAGAGGCGAAACTTAGCCAGAGAAATTTGATTATTTTTCTACTTATTGTATTTTTATTTCCCGTTGAATTCATCTTATTTCTTTATTCTTTTCTACCCTTATACCAATGCTTCCAATTCCTTGCAGTAAATTAGTTCTCATACCTTGAATAATAGCAATTTTATATTCTCCCTTTGTCTGAAATTTATAAGCATTTTTAAATAAAATCCTTAAATCTCTCAGATATCCAAGCCCTTTTCCCCGCCACCTGCCGTCATCTTGAGCAACTATCAATTCAACCGTATCGGCTTTAAATGAATTATCAGGTGCGTATATCCTTGTAAAACAATAGAGATTACTGTATGAATAATCTACTGTGTTTCGTACATCTATATAAATATCATATCTCGCTTCGCTTTCTGTAATATCAAACTTAAAAAAGGCTGTATCCGAGCTATTCCAATTGTTGTTTTTCAAATCTTTCGCCTGTTGTATAACAATATTATTATCCAGACAACTTGTCAGATAATTTAAACATAATAAGCATAATATATAAAAAAGATATTTGTTCATCGCACTATCTCACCTGATCATTATCATCCGTATCCTCAAATTTTGTCAGGTCTTCCATAGTTATATCCGCTCCATAATCAATCGGTTTCTCCTTAATCATTACAAATTCGTCTATATCTTCAGGAATAACTCCTTTTGAGTTCATTTCAATAATTTTTTTAATATTTTCAATGGAAATAACAAGCATCTCGTTTGATTTTTCCCTAAGAGGGAAATATGACATAGTTCTCTTAATCACATCTGTTTTATTACATTTGAAGTCCCCCTTTTTAGTTTTTAAAATAATATTACTGTTTGGGAATTCTTTTAAAGCCTGGACATACCATTGATTTTCATAGTTAAAACAACATTTAAGCTTACAACAAAGCCCTGTCAGCTTCTCTGTGTTTAAAGCTATCTGCTGGTTACGCGCTTTATTGGTCGTTATGCTTTCAAAAGAAGATAGCCAGGTAGAACAGCATAACTCCCTACCGCAAATTCCCAGCCCCCCGATTTTACTTGCTTCCTGCCTTGCCCCTATCTGCCTCATATCCACTCTTACTTCAAAATTTTCTCCATAGACCTTAATAAGCTCTCTAAAATCAACCCTATCGGGAGCAGTATAATAAAAAGTAGCTTTAGTTTTATCACCCTGATATTCCACATCACATATCTTCATATTTAAGCCCAAATCTTCTGCTATCTTTCTGGCTTTAAACATAGTAGGCGCTTCACTATTAATTGACTGAATCCATTTATCTATATCGTGTTGCTTAGCTTTGCGGTAAACCTTCTTAATATCGGCTTTTGCCGGGTTTATCCTCTTTTTTTTCATCTGAAGCAAGACCTCTATTCCGGTCATATTAACAATTCCAATATCATGTCCCGGATTAGCATCAACTGCAATTACATCGCCTATATTTAATGGGATATTATCAGGATTGCTAAAAAATTCTTTTCTGCTGTTTTTAAACCTTACTTCTAAAAATTCAGTCTTACTGTTTGGTACAATACCCTTAAATCCTTTTAACCATAAGGTTGTATCCATCTTAGCACAACTCTTGTCAAATATTTCAGCTCCCGTTGCCAATTCTTTAGGCGAGCAGCGGCAGCCTCTGCTTATATATTTATATTTATCTTCTTCTTTTTCCGGCATAAATGTATTATTTTTTTTCTCTTAACAATTTATTCAATTTAAGGGACAAGTCCATAAATAATATTTTTGCATTTGCATTCCGCTCAATATAATTATGAGCATTATTTATTTCGGCTGCAAAAATAATGATGTTTTCCTGATTCATATAAGGTGAAAAATTAGTTAAAAATGTAGCTTCCTCTTTTTCAAACCTTGTCAGGTAGTTATTATCACGGTATTTATATATTAAAAGATCGTTTAAAAATTTTAGCACAAAAATAAGATATTGCTTTTGTTTCTCCCTGCCCAGGCTTGCAATTTCATTTAATAAAGTTAATAAATTTGAAAATTGTTTTTCCACTGAAAAGCATAATCTAAACCAACTTTGCAATCTTTTGTAATTAATATTTAATTCATCAGATTCACTGAGTAACTTAATCGCTTCTATATAATTGCCATTTACTGATTTAGAAATTTTATTCGCCAACTGTTCATTAGCTCCTTTTCTGCTTATTAATGCTTCTTTAAGACTATAAATATCTATTTTAGGCACTTTTATATAGAGGGTTCTGGATTTTACAGTAGGTATTATCGTTTCAATATCCTCAGAAATTAAAATAAAAACAGTCTTTTCCGCTGGCTCTTCAAGTATTTTTAACAGCTTGGACGCTGCCGATTTGTTCAAGGTTTCTGCCATCCAGATTATTATCGTCTTATAATCCGATTCACAAGATTTTAAACTCAATGCATTTATAATCATTTTGGCATCCCTTACATTTATTATTCCTTGTTTGTTTTCAATGCCAAGCTTATCAAACCAGCCATTTAAAGTTAAATAACAATCCGTTTCTTTTAAAAAATTAGTAAATTTGTCAATAAACAGTACACTTTCGGGTTTTGGAACACTATTTTTATTGGCTGTCGGAAATATAAAATAATGATCAGGATGTATTAACTTTGAATATTTAATGCAGGAATGACATACTCCACAGGAATCACCCTCCTTCTTATCTTCACAATTTATATACTGGCAAAATGCCAATGCAAGCGCCAGTTTTCCTGAACCTTCGGGTCCGAAAAACATCTGACAATGACTGACCCTGTTTTGCTTAACCGATTCAATCAAATGTTTTTTTAACTTCTCCTGACCTATGACCTCTGAAAATAACACTTTTTCTTTAAATATTATTAATTTAACCGGTGAATGGCTTAAATATATCCATTCTTTAAAATTTTTATGAGTTAAAAAACCTTATCTTTTTAATAAAGATAAGGTTTTTATAACTATATTGAATGATTATTTAAAATTTGAGTTAACAAAATATTGCTAACAGTAATTTGCAAAGTTTCAAACTCTATTATTTACAATGCAGTTGTTCAAACTCTTTCATCGTATCAACAAGCGCCCGTACACTTTCTATCGGCATTGCATTATATAGAGAAGCCCTAAACCCACCAACAGAACGATGCCCTTTTAGCCCTATCATTCCTTTGGAAATAGCAAATTTGCCAAATTCTTCTTCAAGTTGTTTAAACTCATCATTCATTATGAAACAAACATTCATCAAAGAACGGGAATCTTTATCAACAGTTCCTTTAAACAGTTTATTTCTTTCAATTTCATCATAAAGAACTTTAGCTTTGGCAATATTCATTTCTTCAATTTTCTTAACACCGCCTAAACTCTTTATCCATTTAAGCGTTTCTTTTACTGTAAATATAGCAAAACAAGGAGGAGTATTAAACATTGAGCCATCTGCTATATGTGTTCTGTAGTCAAGCATAGTTGGTATTTTGCGGGTTACTTTGCCAAGTATATCTTCCCTGACAATAACAAAAGTTACGCCTGCTGGTCCTAAATTCTTCTGAGCTCCGCCATAAATCAAAGCATATTTGGAAACATCAACAGGGCGACTGAATATATCTGAAGACATATCGGCAATCAAAGGTACAGAGCAGCTTATATCTTCTCTTATCTCCGACCCGTAAATAGTATTATTTGTCGTTATATGAAAATAATCTGCATCTGCCGGTATGTTGAAGTTTTTAGGTATATAACAGAAGTTCCTGTCAGCCGAACTTGCAACTACATCAACCTGTCCGAATAGTTTAGCTTCTTTTATTGCTTTTTTTGCCCAAACTCCGGTTTCAAGATAAGCTGCTTTTTTCTCAAGCAGGTTAAAAGGAACCATACAGAATTGCATACTGGCGCCTCCGCCTAAAAATAAAACTTTATATTTCTCAGGAATATTAAGCTGCTCTTTAAACAAAGCTACCGCTTCATCAATTACAGCCTGAAAATCTTTACTCCTGTGAGATATTTCTAATAGAGATAAACCAATACCGTTTAAATCCATAACAGCTTTAGCTGAGTTTTCTATTGCCACTTGTGGCAGTATAGAAGGTCCTGCATTAAAATTATGCTTTTTCATATTAAAATAAATAGTTAATTAATAATTAAAATTTACTGCAAAAATATAAAATTTAATTTCACCTTGTTTAAAAAAATTTTAAACAGCTCTATTTAACTATATTAAATTTAATATTCCTCTAATCAATAACATTCTATTAATATAGTTTAAGAGAATTCTTAAAGAGCTTCTAAAAATCTTTATAAATATTATTTCTCTTACTTCTTGTTTTTTAATCTATTATTATTCATAAAAATTGAGCTAAAGCCTGATTGTCAAGATTAATCTAAAACCCAGTCCTAAAAATCGGGAATATTAAAAATATTGATTTAACCTGAATAATTCATACAAAAATGTTACTAATTAGGGTCTGCTGATTAAGTCAAAGCATATTTTTCTTCAAAATTCAGCCATATTGCAGACATATTCTTTTTTATTAAGCACATAACAGGCTTAAACAAGATTGCTGAATAAGTTATCATAGAT
>JAGODS010000155.1 GCA_017998135.1 Bacteroidales bacterium | reverse complement strand
TCTCAAAGAAAACAAAAAAATAAATAAAAAAAAACCTAACAGAATAAACCTGTTAGGTTTTTTAATTTATTTAACAGCATTTTTCTTTAACTGCTATTTTATGTTTTTTAGAAAATTCCTTCATAAGACATCCTAATTCCGGAAAACCTATTTCCTGTAATTCATAACCAACCTTTACATAAGGCTTATTAATCTTAACTATTCTTGAAAGATCAATAGGAGTAGCAATTACAACAACATCACAAGGAGTGTTTTCAATAGTTTTTTCAAGGTCTTTTATTTGTTGTTCTCCATAGCCCATTGCTGGTAATAATATTCCTATATTAGGATATATTCTGAATGTTTCTGACAATTTACCAACAGTGTAAGGACGTGGGTCAACGAGTTCGGCTGCACCGAATTTTTTTGCTGCTACAATACCTGCTCCTAATTTCATTTCGCCGTGAGTTAAGGTAGGACCATCTTCAACGACCAATGCTTTTTTACCTTTAATAAGTTCAGGTTTATCTACAGTAATAGGAGAAGCGCCATCAACAACAATAGCATTAGGATTAACTTTGCTTATACTTTCTCTAACTATCTGTATAGCTTCAGGTGATGCGCTATCCATCTTATTTATAACGACAATATCTGCAATTCTCAAAGTTGCTTCGCCAGGATAATAAGCTAATTCGTGTCCAGGTCTATGAGGATCAACAACAGTTATCATTAAATCAGGTTTATAGAATGGGAAATCATTATTACCGCCGTCCCAGAGAATAACATCGCAACCGTTAGGGTCTTTTTCTGCTGCTCTAAGTATCGCTTCATAATCAACACCTGCATAAATAACATTACCTCTAACAACGTGAGGTTCATACTCTTCCATTTCTTCTATAGTGCATTTATGCTTTTTCAGGTCATCTATAGTGGCAAATCTCTGAACCTTCTGCTCATTCAAATCACCATAAGGCATCGGATGCCTTATTGCAACTACTTTTAATCCCAAACCCATAAGTAATTCAATAACTCTTCTTGAAGTCTGACTTTTACCACAACCGGTTCTGACAGCACCAATTGCAATCAAAGGCTTGGTACTTTTAATCATAGTTTCTTCAGGACCCATCAGAATAAAGTTAGCACCAGCAGCATTTACTTCTGCACTTATGTTCATAACCCTTGGATAAGGTACATCACTATATGCAAAAACACAATCCTGCACTTTAAGTTCTTTAATCAACTTAGTGAGGTCTTTTTGATCATAAATAGGAATACCATCAGGATATAATTCTTCCCCTGCCAATTCCTTTGGATATTTTCTTCCTGCAATATCAGGAATCTGAGCTGCTGTAAAAGCTACTACATTATAATTTTTATTAGCCCTGTAAAAGGTGTTAAAATTGTGGAAATCTCTTCCCGCAGCACCGATAATTAATACATTTCGTCTATTCATAGCAATATTTATAATTAATGTTAATATTTCTAAAATTTGTTTGCAAAAATATTATTTTAAACTACTCAAACTACATTTTTAAGAAAAAAAATTATAAATCCCTGAAAATCAATAGTAATTATAAAAACTATTTTTAACAAAAACAAAATCTTCAAAAAACGTTAGTCTGAATTATTTTTATAAATAATACAAATTATGAGCTAAACCTTAATATAAAAACAAATTCCGAAGAAATAACCTTATTGAAACAGAAAATATAGTATTAAGGTAAAATTGCTATTTAATTATATTTATACTACAACTATGAATTAATAAGGTTAGTAATAAAACTAATTTTAATAACTCATTTATTAATAGGGATGTGAGAGCCGTCTATATCACCAAAACAAATAGCCCGGAAGTCAAATTGAACATCTGAACCATTAAGGGTTACAGGGTTGCTTTTACAGAGCCAGTCGGGAGAAGGATATTTTGAAAGAATTCCAATAAAACGCCTATTTATAATCAAAGCATCAAGAGGATTAACTTTTAAATCAGCATTAACGTCTGCTGCTTGTTTTCTTAATGAAAAAACAAATTTATATAAACCAATAAAATACCTGTTTATAGCAAGAGCATCAATGGGATTAACCCCACCCCATTTGGCAATAGGCATACAGGAAAGCATATAAGTGCCTCCCTGAATGTTAATAAATTTATAAAAGCCTGTTGAGTCGGTTAAAGAACTGTCTAACGTTTTTCCTTCAAGAGTAAGCAGATAAACTTTAGATTTAGCAATAGGAGTATTCTGTTTATTATCATAAAATATGTATCCTGACAGGTTTACAGGTGTAGCAGATACAGTTGAGATACAAACTTTATCCGCCTCACCTGTAGTGGACAAATCACCACTATTATTTTTAGCGGTAGCATAAAAACAATATTCTGTATTTTCACTAAGATTTTTAACAACTGTTTCGCCCCATTCTTTGCGGGTTTTATAAATAACTGTATCGCTAAATAGTCCATCAGTACTAACATATTTATTATTATTAATACAAAGAACGGAATAAAGCGTAGTAGCGGGATTAGGAACCGGACTTTCGGCAGATAAACTAATAGTTATAGAATTAAGAGTAGGATTTTTAAGGGATAATACAGGATTATCACAGGCAGAATATTTAACAAAGGAAGAACCAGACCAAAGACAACTAAGATTATCTTTAAAAGTTTTAACCCTGTAATATAAAGGGATATTAGGTTTATCGCCGAGATTATGAGTAAAACTATTATTAGTACCTTCATAAATTTGAGTCCAGGCATCAACTCCTGTGAATGAGTATTCCAATTGATAAGAAGCGGTATTAATAAGATCCCAACTTACATTAATATTATGATATAAACCATTAGCAGGCTCGCCGATGGATGTTGTAATATATGATATCTGTTTTAATGCAACAACAGAAACAGCACTTTCGGAAGAACATTCGGCACTACCATCACATTTAACTTTAACTTTATAATTTGTAGTACCAATAATAACACCAACATTTATATTCCTATATGCATTATTCCAGATTTCAACAGAAGAATTAAATCCGCTACCATCCCAGTATTTTAAGCCATCACTCCAACAATAAGTCCAATTACCATTGCAATTAAAACCTTCAGTTGTTGTAGATGTGCTTAATTGTAATATATCCCCGCCAGCTCTGGAACAATAAGAATAAACTCCTTCAACACCATTAGCTTTTGCAAGAATGACAGGCGGGGTACAGGAAATAACAGGTTTTCCGACTACTCTAAAATCATCTATATTCCAGCCGCTACAGAATAAAGCACTACTGCCTGAAACAGAAGGACCTAAAGCAAATCTGATTTTTACCTGAGATTTACCGTCAGCATATTTAGAGATGTCTAAATAATTAGGTTTGTAATAAGTAAAATTAGCTTTATTAAGTAACCACCATTGTTTATCCTGATAACCATTAAGAGAGTTATACATTTCAAGAGAAAAGATATTATACCATTTATTACCATTATCATTACTTATATCAATAAAACAACCATACCAGAAACCACCCATTTTACCATAGATATTAAGCCAGCGATAATATTCAAAAGAAACTTCTTTAAAAGTGCTGCAATCTATAGTAGGGGATGTAGCAGTATAAGCCCTATCACCAAGACCAGCTTCGTAATCGCCTAAATGAGCGCCTAATCCTGTAAGGTCTGTACCCAAAACATATTGCCCACTGTGAGCAGCAAGCGGGTCGGCATTAAGATTGACACCACCTAAGCCTTTAGGTTTATCTCTTTGAAATTCGCCAGTAAGCTGCCATCCTTTATTAGTTTCAAAATCATCCTGAAAAATAGGGGTAAAAGTAGATACATCTACTTTGCTTTCGGAATAACAACCGGGGTTTTCAGTACAACGTACCCTAACAGTATAGGTTCCTGGGTTTGATATATTAGTTAAAGTAATATCTTTATAATTAGCACTCCAGACAGCAACATCTGAAAAGAAACCTGAGCCATTCCAACATTTCTTACCATCTGACCAGGAATAAACCCAACTGGCAGCACAACCTGAACCAGATGAAGAAGGATTAGCAGTTAACTTAATAGTTTCAGGCGGATTGTCAAGAGTATATAAAGTAGCAGTACCATTGGCTTTAGCAGTAAGTAAAGGAGCAGTACAGGGATCAACACAGCTTATATTAGCTTCCCAACCGGGATAAACAGGACCTCCAGGAAAAGAAATAACTTCAAAAGTAATAGCACCATCATCAGCAGAAGAAAGAATTGTTTCAGGCTTAACAGTAGCACCCCAAAAAGCCTGAGAACTGTTGGGATTAGGATAAGGCATAATATAAACATCTTCTCTACCACTACCATTATGAATAAACATATTTGCACCATTACCAATATCAAAATAAACAAAATCAATTCTAATTTTTTTCCCAGCCTGAGAAGGTTTAAAAGTAAGATAAGATAATTTATCAGGGGTAAAAGAACCGTTTGGACCGCCAGAATCATAATATTTACCGCTACAGGTAACTTCAACAATGTGAACAGGTCCCTGACCAGCGGGATAAGTTATAGGTCCTAAAGGTTGATAATAATTCTGGCATTTAAGTGTAACTGCTATTGTAACTAATAAAAGCAGAACATATATAAATATTGTTTTCATATATTATATATTTAGATATGAATAAATTAAAGAGCTACAAAATTAATAAAATAATTTATAGTAGTACCATAAAATTAAAAAAAAAATAATAATAAAACTTTAGCAAAAGGGAAAAAATGAATTACCGATTCTCATACTAAACAACCTTTTCAAATCAAAAAAATAAAATTGTATTGTTCATTAAAATTTATCAAACTTGGGATAATATAAAAAATGTTTAACAGCAGTTTTTGAAAGAGCTTCAATATTTAATCTTTCTTCAGAGGAGCGAATATCTTTAACACTGCCATCTTTATTAACAATTAATATTTGGTCATTAGAATAATTATAAGGGTTATTTTTAATATAATCACAAAACACAAAATAAGGTAGTTCCTCATCAGATAATTTTAAAATATTTTTTGTTTGCTCTAATATATTATCAATTTTACATTGTTCAAAAGCTTTGTCTTGTAAATCAACTCTTGAAAGCCTCCTGTTTATAAGAGAATCAGATAAAAGAGCCAGAACTCTGTCCTTGCTTTTAGACCACATTTTAACAGAAGTAAAAACATCATAATCATCAAGCTCAGCAAAAGCTTTAATAAGCTCTGAGTTTTCAGAAAAATCATTTAAATTATATTTTTTTTCTAAGAAAACCTGAAGAGCAGGCGTCATAGTAAGTAACTCACCACTTTCAATTAACTTACGAGCTCTGTCAATAATTTTAATAATTAAATATTCGGCAGCCAGTACGGTTTTATGAAAATAAACCTGCCAATACATAAGTCTTCTGGCAACAAGAAACTTTTCAATGCTATAAATCCCTTTAGATTCAACAGCCAGTTCATCGTTCCAGACAGTAAGCATATTAATAATCCTGTCTGAATTAATTATACCCTCAGAAACACCAGTAAAATAACTATCACGCTTTAAATAATCCAGTCTATCAATATCTAATTGACTTGAAACTAATTTATGTAAAAAATGTTTATGATATTTATTATTAAAAATTTTCAAAGCCAAACCGAGTTGATTATCAAATTCACTATTCATAAAATTCATCAAGATATCAGACATATTTTCGTGATTGATATTAAAAATAATAGAATTTTCCAGAATGTGCGAATAAGGACCATGCCCAATATCGTGAAGCAGAATAGCAATTTTAACAGCCTGCATCTCATTATCAGAAATATCACATCCTTTAAGTTTAAGAATTCTTAAAGCATCGCCCATAAGATGAAGCGCACCGAGGGAATGATGAAAACGGGTATGTATAGCACCCGGATAAACAAGATAAGTTAAACCTAATTGTTTTATCCTGCTTAAACGCTGAAAAAAAGGATGCTCAATCAGAGCATAAATTAAATCATCATCAACATTTATAAACCCATAAACAGAGTCATTAATAATTTTTAGCCTTTTCAATATTTATATTTTTAGTTATAAATTTAATTTTTGATTAATTAATAG
>JAGODS010000154.1 GCA_017998135.1 Bacteroidales bacterium | reverse complement strand
TTTTGCAGGGACAGGCGCCAGTAATAATGTTGAAAGCGTTAAAGTTCATAATCTTACTAAAGATTTAATTGTAGAACTTGCCGGAACTGATATACTGCAACTTGTATTAAGTTCAGGTATAAATGATAGAGACTTAGCACAAAATAAAAGCCTTGAAGTTTATCCTAATCCTGCTTCTGATTATGTCTTTATTGAATTTGAATTTTCCGGAAGCGATAAAGCAACTATCACTGTAAATGACATAACAGGGAAAGAGTTGCTACGTAGCGACCAGTATCTTGAAACAGGCAGGCAACAATTCAGATTAAACGGTTTGAATAGCGGAACTTATTTAGTTAAGATAAATATAAAAGATAAGGTTTATACAGGCAAAATATTAAGCGTCTCTCACAAAACCAGCGATATATTATCAATAGCAAAATGCGAAAACACACCGGAGCAATCAGAAAATCAAACAAACCTAAAGAAGAATGATTCGGAAAAAGCAGCTAAATCAACAATTAATATGAATTATACAGCAGGCGATGTACTCCAATTTACAGGCAAATCAGGCGCTTATGCAACAGTAGTTATGCTTACTCCGACCCAAGACCAGAAAATTACATTTGATTTTGTTGAATGTAGAGATGCAGATAATAATAACTATGCTGTAGTAAAAATAGGCGAGCAGCTATGGATGCAGCAAAACCTGAATGTAGGAATAAAAATAGACGGTAAATCAATTCAAACAAATAACAGTATTATTGAAAAATACTGTTATGATAACGAAGAAACTAATTGCAATGATTACGGTGGCATATATCAGTGGGACGAAATAATGCAATATGTAGAAACAGAGAAAACTAAAGGAATATGTCCCGCAGGCTGGCATATACCGAGCGATGCAGAGTGGAAACAATTAGAAATGTATCTCGGGATGAGCCAAAGCGAAGCTGATAAGGAAAACGCTTGGCGAGGCACCGAAGAAGGAGGCAAGCTCAAAGAAGCAGGATTAGTTCATTGGACAAGTCCAAATACGGGAGCAACAAATAGCAGTGGTTTTGCTGCCTTGCCTGTTAGTTACCGCAATACAGATGGTTCTTTCAGCAATGTCAGTCGCGCTTACTTCTGGACAAGTTCGCATAAAGGCAGTGGTAGTGCATTTAACCGTTATCTTGTCTATGACGAAAGTCAGGTGTACCGTGGCAGTAATTACCGTCCATACGGGTTTTCTGTCCGCTGCGTCAAGAATTAATTTCTTTGAATAATAATAAAAATCAGAAATTATTTAAACCTAATAAGTCGTTAAGACCTGTTAGGTTTGAGCAAAACTTTAATTAATTATATACTTATGAGAAATTTATTTTTTATTTTGATTGGTTTTGTAACTATATCTGCTTACGGGCAGTATAGGTTTAAACCGTTTACACCTCCTGTGAGCTATGAAGAGGCTGACAAACGCGCAGAAATCGTTTTGAAGAAACTATCTGTTGAAGAGAAAATTGACCTTATCAATGGATACAATGTTTTTTATATCAAAGGCTATGAAAAGTATAATATGCCTCAGATATGTTTTACGGATGCAACGCAGGGTGTCAGGGTGATGAAGGACAAAAAAGACCCGTCAAAGAGCTTGCATAAGAGCATTGAATCATCAACCGCTTTTCCCTGCGCCCTTAATCTCTCGGCTACCTGGAATCCTGAACTTGCTGCTAAATATGCCCAAAGTATTGGCGAGGAATGCCGCTCAGGAGATATTGGTGTGCTGTTAGGTCCAGGTATGAACATTTACCGCATCTCTCAGTGCGGAAGGAATTTTGAATATTTCGGCGAAGACCCTTTCCTTGCCGCGAGGATGATTGAAAATTATGTGGTCGGTGTGCAAAGCACTGGGACTATCGCTACTTTAAAACATTTCTGCCTTAATAATACAGAGTACAATCGTCTTAGTTCCAATTCCATTGTTGATGAAAGAACTATGAATGAGATTTATTTTCCAGCTTTCAAGGCAGGTATTGATGCAGGGGCTATGGCGGTTATGACTTCATATAACCAGATTAATGGCGAATGGGCGGGACAAAGTAACTATGTTATCAATAAATTGCTGCGAAAAGATTTAGGGTTCAAATGGTTGGTGATGACCGACTGGGGCTCTGTCTGGGATTGCGAGAAAATAATCAAATCGGGTCAGGACCTTGAAATGCCGGGAAATGATTATATTCACAAGGATGCCCTTAATTTATTTAAGGCAGGCAAGGTAAAGGAAGCGGATATTGACAGGATGGCTAAAAGTATTATCCGTACCTGCATCGCTATGGGACTTTATGACAGACCTGTTAAAGATGTTAAATATCTTGATAATTATCCCGAACATTCCAAAATAGCTTTGCAGACAGCACGCGAAGGTATTGTCCTGCTCAGAAACCAAAATAATATATTGCCTGTTACCAAAGAAAAGACTAAGAAAATCCTGCTTACAGGTGAATTTATTGGTGTATTGCCTAAAGGAGGCGGCTCAGGAGAGGTGCAGGGCTATGATAATGTTACTATGCTGGCTGCATTGACAAAAGAGTTTGGCGATAAAATAGAATATGTTAAAGAGCCGACCGATGAGCAGTTGAAAGCAGCAGGGCTTGTTTTCCTGAGTGTAGGCACTAAAGACAGCGAAGGCAGAGACCGTCCCTTTGTTTTATCTGAAGAGAAAGAGAAAACTATAATGAACATAGCTGCCAAAAATAAAAATGTAGTTGTAATTATAAACAGTGGCAGCGGGATACAGATGACAAACTGGTATGATAAAGTAAAAGCTATTATTTATGCATGGTATCCGGGACAAGCCGGTTATACGGCTCTTGCAGAAATACTATCAGGCAAAACCAATCCGTCAGGCAAACTGCCCATAACGATTGAAAAGAAATTTGAAGATTCTCCGGGCTATGGTTATATTCCGATAGGAGAAGATTTAGATAAGAAATATGTAAGGAGAAAAGCTCCAAAAGACCAGGTTTACGATATAAGATATAATGAAGGCGTTTTTGTCGGATATCGCTGGTATGAGTCTAAAAAAATCGCTCCTCTTTATCCTTTCGGTTTCGGCTTGTCTTATACTACATTCAAATATGATAAATTGACCCTGCCTGCTGAATTTAAGAAGGGAGAAACAGTTAAAGTAGAATTTACATTAAAGAATACAGGTAAAACAGCAGGTTTTGAAACAGCCCAGTTATATATACAAGATGTTCATTCTTCAGTGCCTCGCCCTGTAAAAGAGCTTAAAGCCTTTTCAAAAGTTTATTTAGAACCCGGACAAACTAAAACTGTAATTATGGAGCTTAAAGATAAAGATTTCGCTTTCTGGGATGAAAAGATAAAAAACTGGAATACCGAAACAGGAGATTTTAATATTCTTATCGGCTCGGCTTCTGATAATATTAAACTAAAAGCGAAAATTTCTTTAGTTGAATAAGATAACTTTAAACCTAACGGGTAATAAAACTATTAAAGAGTTTTACTTATTGGGTTTAAGAAGGGATTATATCACACATAACAGCGGAAGCCGAAAAACTGGTTAAAAGAGTAGGCAGAAATTTAATAATATTTTATATGAAAAGGTTATTTATTTTAGTTATTATGCTGATTATATCAGCTTCGTCTTTTTCACAGATTGCAATGATTGGAAGTATATCTGCCAAGCCAGGCGATACTATTAATGTGCCTTTAATTGCAGTTGATTTAAATCAGATTAATGTTTTTGCGTTATCTTTAGAATATGACAAAACAAAGTTAAAATTTATTAAATTTCATAATTTTATTCCTGATTTTAAAGATAGTTTATGGTATAATGATATTATTAATAATTCTGGTGACATAAACAATATAAGATGTGTGTGGTTAGATTGGGTACTTGATTCTATAGAGGGTATTACTATTGATAGTTCTAAGGTTTTTGATATGAAATTTGTCTTGCTTGGAGGCACATCAACTATCAGCTTTGACACTACTAATTGCATTATTGAAAATGTTTTAAAAAGAGAAATGAATGTTACATATATAAATGGAATAGTTGATGATCTTACAACAGATATTACAGAAGCTGAAAGTGAATTTTATGATATTTCCCCTAATCCTGGATCCGATTACCTTACTGTTAATTTAAAAAACATAAAATCACAAAACATCAAAACCGAAATCTTTGATATACGAGGAAAATTGCTTTATACAAAATATATAAATCTCAAAAACAATCTTATTAGCATTTCAAACCTCGCAGACGGGATATACATCCTTAGACTTTCCTCCAAAGACCAAAGTTACTCCAAAAAACTAATTATTAAACATTAATACTTGTATTAGAATTAAAAACTCTAACAAGTTTTTAAGACCTGATCTTGCAGATGTGAAACATTATAGTTAGTTTTTATCTGCAAATATGGCAGTAGATATGTAAATATGGCAGAGAAATTTTGTAAACTGTGAGTTTAGAAGTCTGGATCGCCAGTTTATGAAATTTCATGTGAGTTTAGAAGTCTGGATCGCCAGTTTATGAAATTTCATGTGAGTTTAGAAGTCTGGATCGCCAGTTTATGAAATTTCATGTGAGTTTAGAAGTCTGGATCGCCATGAAATAAAATTTCATGTGAGTTTAGAAGTCTGGATCGCCATGAAATAAAATTTCATGTGAGTTTAGAAGTCTGGATCGCCAGTTTATAAAATTTCTAGTGAGTTGGTAGTCTCCAATCGCCATGAAATAAAATTTCTTGTGAATCTGGAACCAAGAAAACGTTTTTTATAATCAGTTTTCACAATTTTATATTTATTTTGCAGTTTTTATAAATAAATATTGTCTTTTGAAGAGTGCACTGGTAACGGTAACGAATGATTTGGCTACAGACCGCAGGGTGGACAGAACCTGCCGGGCTTTAATCAAAGCCGGTTTTGAAGTTTTGCTGATTGGTAGAAAATTACCTGATAGCTTAAATGTTCATAATAGGCTTTACAAAACCAAAAGAATAAGGTTGCTTTTTAATAAAGGCTTTTTGTTCTATGCCGAATTTAATTTTAGGTTGTTTTTTATTCTTTTATTTAAAAAAGCGGATTTATTGTATGCTAATGACCTTGATACTCTCCTGCCTAATTATCTGGTAAAAAGGATTAAAGGCGTCAGGCTTATTTATGATACGCACGAGTATTTTACAGGAGTGCCCGAACTGGAAAACAGGAACTTTGTCCGTAAAGTCTGGCTCGCTATTGAAAGATATATTTTTCCAAAACTTAATACTATAATTACAGTTAATGATTCTATCGCGGGCTTGTATGAGCAGGAATATAAGAAAAAACCTGTTGTTATCAGAAATGTTCCTGTTCGCAGGCGTCAGGAAACATCAAACCTAACAGGTTTAGAAAACATAGGTAATAAAAAGATAATAATAATGCAGGGCGCCGGATTTAATATACACAGGGGCGCTGAAGAAGCTATTGAGGCTATGCAATATGTGCATAATGCCGTTCTTTTAATTATTGGCGGGGGCGATGTCTTTGGCAGACTTTACGAATTAAGAGACAGATTAGCGCTGACAGACAAAGTAATTATCAAACCCAAAATGCCTTTTGAAGAATTGCAATTATATACTGTAAATGCAGATTTAGGTTTGTCGCTTGACAAGGATAATAATATCAATTATAAATATAGCCTGCCTAATAAGATATTTGATTATATACAGGCGGAGATACCTGTATTGGTTTCTTCGCTCCCTGAGTTAATGAAGCTTATTGACAAATATGATATTGGCGATTGTATTGACAATCACAAACCTGAACATATCGCTCAAAAGATAAATGAGATGCTTGCTGATAAGGAAAAACTTGTTGTTTGGAAAAAAAACCTTAAACTTGCAGCCGAAGAACTTTGCTGGGAAAACGAAGAACAAAGACTTTTAAATATACTGAATTATAGTTAAAACATTTTAAGCTGTTAAATTTAAAAAATAAATATTAATTTTGCATTATGAAACATTATTAAACTTAGTATAAAATATTGCACCCAATAAAATAAACCTAATTTAAATGTTTCACATTTTGCAAGAG
>JAGODS010000153.1 GCA_017998135.1 Bacteroidales bacterium | reverse complement strand
ATTAATTCCCTACGGGAAAAAATGGAATCGGGTAATGTTTTTTTTCTTTAAATACTAAAAGGATAAATTAATTCTAATAATACCCAGAAGGGAGTTTTTTAAATTAGCCTCTGTCCCGGAAGGATTTATAATATATTGGAAGTCTGGTTTAATAGAGATATTTTCATTTAATTGTTTGTTATAAAAGAGTTCAATAGCAGTTTCATAATTATTAAAAGAATTGTTAAAACCAGCTCTTGCAAAAGCAAAACCAGCGACATCAGAGCTTTTTTTACCAAAAATACCATAAAAATTAATACCTGCGCCTGAATAAATATGATGTTTATTAATTTTCTTATCAGAAATAACAAACTGTAAAAACAAGGCGGCTTTTTTATCATTTTCTTTATTATTCCAAATAACCTGGTCGGCGAGAAAATAATAGCCATAATTATTATCAAAAACAATAACGGGTTTATCAGTATCGGGTTCTTTAATAACTAATCCTGAATGATAATAAACTCCGAGTTTAAATATACCGGTTAAAGAATGAAAATTGGAAAAATATTGCATTTCATTAATATTAAACAAGCCATCATCTTTTGACAAATGCCAGTTAAGGTTATATTTATTATGCTCCCAGGCTTTGGGACAACCATCAAAGAGAGCAGCTTGTAAAGCGAGTTTATCAGAAAGTTTGAATTTAGCAGCAAAGCCAAAATTAGTTAAAGGAAAAATAGGGACAGGAATGTTAGCAGATAAAACAGGGGGTACACCAAAAGAACTGTTAATAAAATCTGCGCCACCATCAACAACGAGGAAATCTTTATTCATATCCAGCAAACCGATTAAAAAATCAAAACGATTAAAATGATGTTTATACCAAAGTTCCTGAATATAGATATGGTCTCCTGCGGCATCAATATTGGAAACGACCTGATAATCGCCGGTTAAATATTCAGAAGGAGATTTACCGTGAGCGGCAGCAGTATTGATAAACAATTCGCCACCTTTAAAGCCATTAAAATAATCAAGATTAAAAGCAAGTTTAAAATGAGCAATACCAAGATAAAGATTAGACTTTTTAAGACCGCCGGAGAAATTATTACAAAAGTCGCCTGAATAAGTCAATTGTTTAGAGAGATATTTATTATAAGCAGGAATAGTATCATCAGCAAAGCTAAGAAAGCTAATTAAAAACAAAGAGAAAGATAAAAAAATAAGTTTCATTTTATTAAAAATTAGGTAATTACTCAGTAGGTTGTTGCCTTATTAATAATATTTTAAAAGAAACATTTTTAACACAAGGTTCACAAAGAAATTGTCACAAAGAACACAATGTATTGTATTTCAGAACTGTGTTATTTTATGTCCTTAGCGTGTTCTTTGTGTTCTTAGTGTTTAAATATTTAAAAGTCTAACAAATAACTCTGCTGAGTAGTTGCAAAATTAGAGCTGCAAAATTAAAACAAAGAGCAATAGTCTCCAATCCCAATAAATAGCTATTTTTAATTACCCAATGCTACAAATATGTAATCCCTACGGGATATTTTGGATATATTTTATCTAATTAATACTCAATAAGCAATCAGGGTTTGTATGAGCCATCCACATCCCCGAAACAGATACCCGAAAGGTTAAATTCAATATCCTTAGTAATATCTAAAAGAGCAGATTCAAAATACCAGTTTCCACTATGGAATTTATTAATACTGCCAATATAGCGTCTATTAATATAAAGAGCGTCAAGAGGATTAATTTTATCATCCTTATTAACATTAGCAGCAATAAGTTTGAGTTTACCTTTAATTTTAAATAAACTAAGATAAGCTTTATTAATAATAAGAGCATCAATAGGATTAACGCCTGACCATTTACTGTCAGATTTAGCGAAAATATTATATTTTCCTGGTATTAAATTAATAAAAACATATTTACCAGAGATGTCAGTTAAGACAGAATCCTTGAAAGAATTTTCAGAATTTTCAATAAAGACTTTAACAGCCTGGAGCGGGCTTTGCATAGCATTGTCGTAAAAAACTACACCGTATAAAATAAACCTTGCAGTGTCGCTGACAAAAAGAGTAGCAATCTTTTCGTTAATAGCCCCACATTTATTGGAAACCGAACAGGAATAAACACCGGCATCGACAAGTTGGCAGTTAATAATAGAGAATTTATCATCAGTAGCGCCATCAATACTAATATCATCTTTAAACCACTGAAATAAGAAAGGCTCTTCACCGGTAGGAGAAAGGGAGAAACTAATATCACTGCCAATGGTACGGTTCATAATAAGAGACGAGACATTAAGCACAGGAGGAGTAGCAACTTTAAGAGCAATAGGTGGCGAAATTGCCGTAGAGCAAGAGTCGGTAACTTCGCAGGAGTAAATATCAGAATTAGATTTGAGAAGATGAGAGAAAAATAACTGAGAGTTAGTTTCACTGCTGATAATATTATCTCCTTTTTTCCATTGGAAAGTATAATTGCCTGGTTTAGTAAAGACTTTGAGAGTCACGGAATCGGCTTCGCACTTTTCAACAGAAGGCGAGACAGAGGTAATTGGGGATTTGCAGTTGAGGGTTTTGATACATTGCAGGGACAAATCTTTTTGAGATACAGTAAAAGCGTTTTGATTGCGTGCAATAGCATAAAAACAATATTCTTTATCAGGAAGCAGCCCTTTAAGAGTAAGGGTATCCCATTGAGCTTTGGTTTGAAAAATAGTTGAATCATTAGTAAAAGCTCCGTTACTATCAATATACATATTAACAGAACTGCAAAAGAGGGCGTAAGTAGTATGAGGAGGATTAGGGATAGGCTTTTCATCCTGAAGAATCAATTTTATAGAAGAGCCTGTAGGCTTAAAAACGAAAAGAGCGGGGAAATCCGGAGCAGTAAAAGAAAGATTATGAATAATCTCCCAGTCTTCGCAAAAGGTATTATCCAAAAAAGATTTGACTCTGAATAAAAAACCTGTATCAGGGGCATCACCTGCATTAAAAGCAAAAGCAGTATCATTACCCTTATAAATATCAAACCAGTTTTGATTATCTAATGAGTATTGAAGCATATAAGAAGCGCCGCTAACCTTAGACCAACTGATATTCATAAAATGCTCGCTACCATTAACAGGAGAACCAGGAACGGCAGAAATAATATCAGGGAGATAAAAGGCATTAGTGATAACAGAGCTTGAATATTGGGGAATTTGCTCATCTTCACATATAGTAAAAAAGGTATAAGTAGCGGGACCTGAAGAAGAAATAATTAAAGTATCAGAGAGTTTAAAATTCCATAAAGGGATGTCCGAGTTAAAAGCTTTGCCGTCCCAAAATTTAGAATTATCTTTAGCCCAGGCAACTTTCCAGGCAGAGCAAGCTGCAGTATCAGAATACTGAACATAAAGCTTTATGAATAGAGGAAGACTGCGCGGACAGAGATTATAAGAGCCGGGGTATCCATTAGCAAAAGCAGTAAAAACGGGCAAGCCGTCAATCAATAAAGCAGCGGGAGTGGAAGTAATTTTTTCACCACAAGAAATAACAATACAACGAAATAAAAGGGGATTAGAAGGAGCTTTAACTAAAAGCCTTGAAGTGAGAGCGCCTGAAAAAGCGGGATTAGAACCACCATCATAAATATCTGACCAGGTTTTCCCATTATCGGAGCTAAGTTGCCATTGGTAAGAAAGCGAATTATCAGCAGAAGCAGTAACAGTAAAAACAGCGGAGTCGGCAGGCGGGGGAAGCAGTATAACATCGTCGGGGTTATCAGTAATAAGAGGGGCTTTAAAGACAAATTCATCAGCACCAATATCAGGATTATTAAATCCGCTACTGCGGGTTTCTTTATCAAAGTCAATAATATAAGGGGGATTATTAAGAGAAAGGTCTTTTGCTTTAGCATTCAGAGCGCAACCATTAAGAATATGCAGATTGTTCCAGGGACAAGGCTGGCAATGCTGTTCAACAAAGTCGGGGTCAATATTAAGACTATTTATATCCTGATTAGCCTTAAGAGGTAAAGAATTAGCAAGCGGAGAAAGCAAAGCGCCTGTGCCGCTGACGAAATAATCGTTATAATCGAGAATATCAGCCTGATTAAACTGTATAGCATAATGAAAACCTTTAGCACCAATGTTAGTGCGAGCATTATAAAAGATATTGTTTATAATATTAGCTGCCGCTCCTACCCCACTGTTATTGGAATAATAACAATAAGAGTTACGCTCTGTAGCGGAATTAGAAGTCCCGACAATAAAAACACTATTGAAATAAATATTAACAGCATAAAGAAGAGAGTTTTTTCTGATACAGGAAATGATATAAGGATTACTATTTTCAAACCAGAAATTATCGTAACCGAGCATAATCATATTATTAACTATATCATAAGCGGCATCTTGAATATCAATACCTGTAATATTAGCAAACTTAGTAGTAGCGCCATTACGATTGTTACCGTCAATATAAATGGAGTTGTTAGAACAAATATTAAAAGGAGCGGAATTATTAGCAGAAGGACCTTTAAGAGCAATTCCTGTAATAGCGATAACATTAGAACCTGCATAAATATTTTCCAGAGTAGAAATATTATTACTATAAATTAATTGCCCTGGAGCAGAAGAGTAGTTGAAGATTCCGCAAACAGAAGAAAGGTTTCCTATCCCATTGTAAGAAGAAGAGCCTGTAATAGAATTAATAATATTATTAGAAATAATGACGGGACCGGAACTTTGAGCGACACCGATGCCGAATAGCTGGGAATTAGCGCCGGCTGCAGTATTAGTACGGGTAAGGGCGTATATAGCATTGTTGTCAATATTAATTTCGGAGGCGTTAGCAATATAAATGCCGCCGAGTGTGCCAGTACCGGAAAGTGTGAGTGTATTTTGAGGACCAGTGTATAGCCAGAAGCCGTCACCAATTCCATTATTTTTAATATCAATTTTACCACCCGCAACATAAATACCATAAAGATTAGTGCTGGAGGTGCTTGAAAGTTTGATATGAGCGACATTATTGCTGTCGCAACGGGTAAGAGATTTAGAGCCGACATTGAGATAAATCCCTGTAAAAGAAACAGCGGCGTTGTTAAGCCATTCGCCATAAAAATAAGGCGGACCATCTCTGCCGATATAATTATTAATTATATTATTGGCATTTGAAGTTGGGGAATTGAAATAAATACCGGCTTGAGCAGTAGTAGCAGGGGTAGCTTTGTCCCAATAAAAAATATTGTTTTTAATAGACCATCCGTCTCCGTTTCCTGTTTCAGTAATCCAAATATTATAATTATCAATAATATCAAAACTGCAATTAGAGATAGTATTAAAAGAATTGGGAAAAGAAGGCGAGCCGAAAGAACATATGCCATTATGAGCAATAGCGGAAATATCGGAGCGGTTACGGATTAAACAATTATTGATTACATTATAATTATTACCGTTCGGACCATTTGAAGTAGAAAAAAGAATTGCACCGAGATTAGCAGCGGGAGAGTTAATAGTATTGCGGTTTTCGAAACAACAATATTCAATAATATTATGATTAGCTCCGTTTAAAAAAACAAGAGTCGGTCCCACAGTATTATTATTTCTGAAAGTCATCATATTACCCCAGGGGTCGCCGCCGGAGAAAGTAACATTAGAGCAACCGTCAAGTTTGATGATGCCGGAAGCATTATTACCTGCTATAGTATTTGCCCAAAAGCAATTGATAAGTATTTTATAATTGCCAGCGCCAAATTCATTCCATTTTTTAAGGGAAGTATTGCCTGATTCATTAGGGGCTTCGTTTAAAGTAAGAGTAAGATTTCCGCTTAAACCACAGTGATTTATAGCAGCAAAGGCAGAAGGGGCATCAGAACCGCAGAATTTTGAACCTGCTGGAAGTGTAATTTTAGCATTCTCATAAAGAGTGATAGTTGTATTGTTATTAACAGTCGCTATTTGTCCGATAGCCACCCCGCAAGCCCAGCCACCTTTGTCATAAATAATATCATCGGGCTGGAAAATCTTGGAAAATGAAGTGCCGACGCCTTTGATGACATTAGAGGCGCTATTGCAAGAGATTGAGCCTGCAGAGTGCATATCACTTGAGAAAGAGGCG
>JAGODS010000152.1 GCA_017998135.1 Bacteroidales bacterium | reverse complement strand
GTGTTATTTTGTGTCCTTAGCGTGTTCTTTGTGTTCTTAGTGTTTAAATATTTAAAAGTCTAACAAATAACTCTGCTGAGTAGTTACAAAAAATTCTATAATTAAAAAAGCCCGCAGATATTACGGGCTTTTTAATTAGTATATTCTGATAAACTACTATCTGAAAAATTGTTTTAAATGATTATTAATACCGTTTCACAAAGATATGATAATAACTCAGAGAAATTTTCAAAAACTGATGTAATTTGATTCATAATATTAAGAAATTAAAGGACACCTTCATCATAAGCTTTCTCACCGTGAATAGAATGGTCAAGACCTAATTGTTCGTTTTCTTCAGAAACTCTGACAGGTGTAATATAATTGATGATAATTAACATAACATAAGTAAAAATAAAAGCATAAGCCGAAGCTATTAAAACTGCAATTACCTGTTTAGCGAAGAAACCCATTCCGCCGTAATAGAGACCGTCGGCACCAGCGCTATTAATAGCTTTTGAAGCAAAAATACCAAGTAATATAGTTCCGATAAAACCGCCAACACCGTGAACGCCCCATACATCCAGCGCATCATCCCATTTCATCTTGTTTTTCCATTGTACGGCAAAATAGCAAACTAAACCTGCCAAAGTACCAATAACAGCGGCAGCCCAGAGAGGAACAAACCCAGCACAGGGCGTTATTGTCGCAAGTCCGGCAATAGAACCTGTTAATAAACCGACGAATTTAGGTTTTCGGTCTCTAATCCATTCAATAACCACCCAGGAAATAGTGGCAAAAGATGCAGCGACATCAGTATTAAGGAATGCGATAGCAGTAATATTATCAACAGCAACTTCGCTGCCTGCATTAAAACCATACCAGCCGAACCATAACAATCCGCTGCCAATAGCTACTAATGGAATACTGTTAGGAGTGGAATTTTTATCAGTTCTTGCACCTACATAAAATACAGAAGCTAAAGCGGCAAAACCGGCAGTTGCATGAACGACAATACCGCCAGCAAAGTCAAGAACGCCCCACTGTGCAAGTAAACCGCCGCCCCAAATCATGTGAACAAAAGGATAGTAAACAAAAATCTGCCAGATGGTTAGAAATAGAATATATGATTTAAAAGTAACGCGGTTTACAAAGGCGCCGGTAATCAACGCAGGTGTGATAATTGCAAACATCATCTGATAAGCGACAAAAACTATTTCGGGTATTTTTCCATTACTATACATAGTATCTATTGATACACCGTTAAGAAAGATTTTGTCAAAATTACCGAATATTCCGCCTTCGCCGCCGCTAAAGCATAAAGAATATCCGAAAGCGAACCATAAAACTGTTGTCCAGCCTAAAGAAAAGAAACTTTGTATCATTATAGCAAGAATGTTTCTTTTAGAAGCAAGACCACCGTAGAAGAATGCCAGACCGGGGGTCATAAGCATTACAAGACTTGTTGCAAGCAACATAAAACCGGTTGAACCGGTATCTAATACATTTAATAACATAATTTATTCTCCTTTTTTATTAATTAATAATTATAATGTGATTCCAAATACTAAGTATATATTTTGCATTTGAGGGTTGCAAATGAGAGATGCTTTAACAGGTAATTCAAATTTATCAGTTAATTTAATGTTTTTATAGCCAGTAAAACCTGCATTTATAACTCCGAATGTATTACCATAAGCCCCTGCTTCAGGCGTTAGTCCCATAAAGACATCTAAATTTTCATTGTTAATTTTAAAAGTATAGCCTAATTCGATATAGGTTGAATAATAATTTTTCAAATCATTATCTTTGTCTTTATCATAACCCCAGTTTTTGTCATTACCATAGATGAAAGTCCCTGCGTAAATGCTGACAGGACATTTTTCATTTCCTTTGTATTGAAGGGCGGCTTCTATAGTGTGAAAAGTTTTTTTATTGTCATATTCCAAATATTTATTATTCATATTAAGTGAATTTTTGGCGTTTTCAACCGGGAAGAAATAATCAGTTGCAATTATTGAAATTCCTTTAAAGCTATACTTGGCATAAAGGTCTATTTCGGCATAATTTCCTAAGCTGCTGATAGAGCCCCAGGAGCCTAATTCAAAGTTTTTAGCTGTTAAAGAAAGATAAGGCTGGATACTTGGAGATGCTCCATAATCAGCACCACGCCAGACATATCGGTTCATTAAATCAGCGCCTTTGTTAATATTAATCTTTGCTTGTTCTTCGTTATCCTGCGAACGAAGAAGCATTGGAAGGATAGATAACAGTATTAAAACTGTAAAAAGATAATTTCTTTTTGGCATAATAATTTGGTTTAAAAATTAAAATGCAAAAATTTGTTCTTTTTTATTATAAAAATATAATGATTACACTGATTTTTTATCAGTGAAACACTGAATTTTTTATATTTATAAAACCTTATTTTTATTCCTTAAACCTTAATAGCGATTTAAAAACACCAGCTACCAGTAACCTTATTACCTTATTAAAAAAAAACTGAATAATAAGCTAATAAGGTCAAATTTTTGTTGGACTTCTATTGCTATTAAGGTTTTTCGAAAAGATAAGGTTTTTTAATATCTACTTTAGGGATGGACACTAATTAGTGTGCATCCATAAAGTCGGGGATTTTATAATTATTACACAGAGTTTAACAAAGAAGACGCAGATTTGCACAGAGATATAATAAATGATTTATATATAAATTCAATATTATGGATGAACACTAATTAGTGTGCATCCATAAAGTCGGTTTTGAATTTTCTTTGCGTTTCTTTGCGATTGACTTTGAGGGCTTTGCGGTAAATAATTTTTAATTTTTTTTAGTTTATGGATAAACACTAATTAAGCCTTATACCTTATATACATTTAGTAGTTCGGAACTTTTTAGAATTCAACATTAAGCATTTAAAATTAAGTATTCAGCATTAAGTATTATAATTGTACAATATTATTTTTGATGGCATATTTTATAAGATCAACAGTACTTTTAAGTTCTAATTTTTGCATAATATGATTTTTGTGAGATTCCACAGTTCTGACACTGATAAATAATTTTTCAGCTATTTCCTGGTTTCCAGTTCCATTTACAAAGAGTTTAAGAATTTCAATTTCTCGTTTAGAGAGGCAAACGGTCTTTTTTTGTTCTTTATCATCCTTTTTAATGTTTTTTAAATAGCTTCGCAGAATAATATTTGAGATGTCGGAAGAAAAGAATTCCTGCCCTTTGCTAACAGCAACAACTGCCTCAATAAGTTCCTGCTGAGTTGAATTTTTGGGCAGATAGCCAATAGCGCCTGCTTCTAAGGAATTAAAAACGAAATCTACTTCATTATACATTGATAGAATAAGTATGTTGATTTGCGGAAAGCGTTGTTTAACTTCACTTGTAAGTTCAATACCCGATTTGTCGGGTAGCGATATGTCCATTATAATTACATCGGGAATATTTTTTTTTAGTATGCAAAAAAGTTCAGACGAATCAGACGCTTCACCAGTTATTATTATTTCCTTATTCTTTTTAAGTAAAGCCTTGATACCATCTCTAACTACGGTGTGGTCATCTACAAGAATTACTTTAATTTTATTCATATTGTTATAATATTAAAGAGGTAAACTGATATTAATATTTGTACCCTTTGTATCCGAATCTATTTTAAAAGACCCTTTTAAAAGAGTTGTTCTTTCTCGCATATTGACTAAGCCTCCTGAACTATGTTTTATTATTTTTTCTATGTCAAATCCTTTACCATTATCGCTAATATTAAGCAATAAACCTTTATCAGTATGTTTTAGGATAACTTTCGCTTCAGTAGCAGATGAGTGTTTTACAATATTATTAAGCGCTTCCTGAACTATTCTGTAAATATACATTTTTTGTAAATCGCTAAATTTAATTGTATTCAAATCGTTTTCAAAACAAATATTTAATCCTGAATTATCCCTAATATCATTACATAAACTTTTTAAAGCATTAATTATTCCAAGTTTATCAAGAACAGCGGGTAACAGATTATTAGAAATTCTTCTAATCTCATTAATAATGTTATCAATACCTTCTTTAGTTTCAGTATTTATTTTTAATAATTCATTAATATCAGCATCAGAAACGCTTTCTAATTTCATTTTTAACGCAATAAGAGATTGTCCAAGTCCATCGTGCAATTCTCTTGATAGTCTTTTTCGTTCCAGTTCCTGACCGTCAATCATAGATTGTAGCCTTTCGGCTGTAAAATTCTTTAATTTATCAACCATTATATTAAAAGAACTTGCCAGACCGCCGATTTCATCTTTTGAAGTAATATTAAGTTTGATTTCAAAATCACCTTTTCCTATAGCATCTGCTGCTTTATTTAACTTTATTATAGGTTTGGTAACTAACTTAGAAATCATAATCGCCGAAATAAATAATATTACCGAGATTATTAAACTAATTAGAATAATTTTGTATCTTAACTTATAAATAGGTATCATAGCTTCTTTATAGTCTATTTCAGCGAAAATATACCACTTTAGCGAATTAAGATTTAATGGAGAAAAGGAGCTTAAAACATCTATTCCTCTATAATCTTTAATAATAGCAATGCCAACTTCGCCTTTTTGAGCTCTTTTGAAAGCATTGGATTTTACTTTTATTTTATTTATAGAATTTTTAACAAATCTGGAGGAACTTCTCATTATACTATCATCGCCTACAAGGTATGATTCGCCGGTATTGCCCAAGCCGCCGGATGCATCTTTCTCAAACATTATCCTGTCTATGATATCCGATTTTATTTCAAGTTTAATTATTCCAGAAGTTTTTAATGAGTTTTCCTTAACAATTGCTGAAATTGTTAGAATATATTCCCCTGTTAGTTTGTCAATATTATAATCGCTGATAATTATGTTTTTATTAGCTGTAAATTTTGCTTTTGCTTCTTTATATTCATTAATAGATTGATAAATGCTATCATTAACGGTAGTTTGATTGAAGTTTTTATAAAAAGTATTAGCATTTGAATTAATTACTATTAAACGGGAAAAATAATTTCCGTTTCTGAGGTATTCGCTGTTTAATTCGGAATTAATCTTCGCTTTATCAGGGTTGGCAGCTTTTAGATGATTTAAAACATTTTTTATCTGACCTGATTGTAATGCTTGTTTTACATCGCTTATCCTGTCATTAATGAAATTTTCTACTCTTGCTTTTTTTGTAACTCTTACTGATAACAATTGTTCAAAAGTACGGTCTAATAATGCGTTTTTTGAATAATAATAGCTTAAAGTTCCTACAATAATTATAGTGAATAATCCGATTGAAAGAAAAATTAATATTAGCTTCTCTGTTATAGAAACAATCCTCATTTCTGTTTTTTAAAACATATCAAGGTCTAATAAGCCGGCAGGGCTAATCATATCTTTATCCCAGGGCGGTTCAAAGGTCAATTCAATAATAACATCTTTAACGTCTTTAACAGAGGCGGCAGCGTTTCGGACATCAACAGGTAAAGATTCGGCAACTGGACAATTAGGACTGGTTAGGGTCATTAATATAGTTACTGTATTGTCTTCTTTAATATTTATATTGTAAATTAACCCCAAATCATAAACATTAACGGGTATTTCGGCATCATATACCGTTTTTATGGCGTCTATGATTTGATTTTTTAAAAGTTCTTTGTCCATTTGAATTTTGATTGATTAAGAAAAAGCAGTGAGGTTTTTTATTTTGCAGTATTAATACTTTAATTAGCTTTTCCATTTTTTAGCAAGATTATTAAGAAATTCCTGCTTTTCTTTATTAAGTTTTTGAATATCTAAACCAATATATTTTTGAGCTTTTTCTTTTGTCGAAATATCAGGTATTTTTACAGGTTCTGTTATATTGTGAGCGAATAATATTTTTGTCAGAAGTAATCTCGCCTGCTGAGCTTTGATGATACCATTAGCGATAATTCTTGCAGTTTCCAAAGGGGAATGGAAAGACCCGCCGTGACTGGCAGCGACAAAATCCCAACGCCATTGCGATTGCCGGATTAGTTGGAGGGCTTCATTCATTTCGTTGTCATTAGCACCTGCATCCCAGGCAGCTTTTGCCTCAAAATGAGCTTTGACCAATAATCCTTCAAGCTCTGTTTTTATTTGCTGTACTTTTT
>JAGODS010000151.1 GCA_017998135.1 Bacteroidales bacterium | reverse complement strand
ATTAAAAGTAACGCCTGCAAGAGCGGTAGTTGAGCCTCCAAGCGATATTTCAACGCCGCCGCCGACAACAAATCCGCCCCTGAAAATATTTACATCGTTTTTCAAATCATCGTCTTCTTTTTTGACATTATTTTTCATCTTGTAATCGCCTTTAGCGTTCAATGCAAAAGAAAGCCCTAAGCCAAACTGACCATAGAAGCTTAAAAAGCCGGGATTAGTTCTCATCTTTAGAGATAATGGCAATTCCAGATACTGTAACTTATACTTTATTTCATTATAAATATTTTTAAGAGCTGCATCCTTATTATTTAATTTACCTCCATTATAAACTATATTAACACCTGTAGCCAGCCCATAATTATCAGTAAAATAAAATTCAGTAGCGAGACCGTATTGAGAGCCGAATTTTACTCCATCAGATTCAAAATTGGCATCCGACGGTTTCATCCAGGCAATTGAAGGGGCTGCCATCAAACCTATCCTGATAGGCTTTATACTTGCCATATTATCCTGGCTCTGTACTGTTAAAAATGTTAATATTATACCAGAAAAAATTAAAAATATTCTCTTCATTGTTTAATGTATTTAATTATTAAAATGTTTGCGAATTTATAATGAAATAACTAATACGGAATAAAAATAATTACACAATACTATGTTTTATATTGCAAATTATTCTAATTTATCCCTGTTTTTCTCGGCTGTTTCAAGGTCTTTTTCAGCAGCTTTAAGTTTCTCACGCAAAGCTTTTATTTTTTCTTTTCCTTTATCCTGGTTTTTCTTACCTGTTTCTATTTTTTTCTCAGCTTCTTTAATTTTAACTTCAATAGCTTTGCTGTTCTGCTTATATTTGGTATCGGTTTCTTTAATATCGGCTTTCACCTTCTTAGCGTCTTCTTTATCCGAACTTTTAAGCTCTTTCTCCAAACTTTTACTATCAGACTTATATTCTTTATCCAACTCAGCTTTTTCCTGTTTCAAATCCCTAAGTAATTCGCTATTGTCCTCAACCAAAACCTTACCTGCTTCAATAAGGCTGTCATATTGGGCTACCTGCTTTTCAAGGTCTTTAACTTTCTTCTCCAAATCTTTTATCTTTTGATCTAACATCTGTTTTTTATCCGGAGTCTGACCATAACTCAAATTGTTTAAGCCTGTTAATAAGACTAATACAAGCAAAAAATGTAATACTTTTTTCATAAATATTATAAATTTAATTAAAAAATTCAGGTTACAAATTTAATACTTTTTAATCAATTCAAACAAAAAAAATTTTAAACATTATATACTGCTATTAGAAAAAATATATAAGTTTGCTGAAATAAATTCTTTATGCCTTCAGCTCATATAATAACTATTGGCGATGAATTACTCATCGGTCAGATTATAAACAACAATTCTGTTTTTATCTCGCAGGAACTTAATAAAATCGGTATAAACATATATCAGGTTAGCACAGTTTCTGATAATATTGAACATATAATTAACTCTATACGCCTTGCTGAAAATAATTCTGATATTATTATTATCACTGGCGGCTTAGGACCCACTTCGGATGACTACACCAAAGATGCTTTATGCAGATATTTCAACTCTTCTCTTAAACTCAATGAACAAGCCCTTGAAGATATCAGGGATTTATTTGCCAAACGAGCTTATTCTCTTACCGAACATAACAGACAACAGGCGATGGTACCTGATCATTGCAGTATTATTCGTAATTTTCAAGGTACTGCACCGGGCTTGTGGTTTGAACAAAAGGATAAAATTTATATCGCCTTGCCGGGCGTCCCTTTTGAAATGAAAGCTATGATTTCTGAATACATTATACCAAAGCTTAAAACCAGGTTTTCTTCTCAGAATATTATACATAAAACTATATTAACCCAGGGAGTTGGCGAATCTTTCCTTGCTGATACAATAAAAGACTGGGAACTGAGCTTGCCTAAACACATAAAACTGGCTTATCTCCCCTCTCCCGGTATTGTACGCCTCCGTCTCAGCACTTCCGGTGAAGACTATAACCTTTTATTACAAGAAATTGAAAATTATATCTCCGGTTTAAAAAACTATATAGGCGACTTAATTTTCGGATATGATGAAGACACATTAGAAAACGTTACAGGCAAATTGCTTGCTGATAAAAAACTTAGCCTTTCCGTTGCCGAAAGCTGCACAGGTGGTCTTATAGCTCATAAAATCACCTCCGTACCGGGAGCTTCTGATTATTTTAAAGGCTCAGTTGTTGCTTATTCCAATAATGTCAAAACCAACTTGCTCAAAGTATCTGAAGAAATACTCAAAACTAACGGCGCCGTTTCCGAACCCGTTGTTATGCAGATGGCAGAGGGCTGCCGGACTTTATTCAATACTGATTACGCTATAGCCACCACAGGCGTTGCAGGTCCCGGCGGCGGCTCAAAAAACAAACCCGTTGGCACTACCTGGATTGCCATTTCTTCCTCCAAAGAAACTAAAGCTTATAAATTCTTCTTCGGAGATAATCGCGAAAGAAATATACAAAGAGCTATGCTCACAGCGCTTAACCTGCTACGTAAAGATCTTATTAAATTCTAACTATAAGGCTACCGGGTGAAAACAAACTTAAAGGTATCTCTAAAAACGCTGTTAGTGATGGCACAAACTTCGTTAGTGATGGCACAAACTTCGTTAGTGATGGCACAAACTTCGTTAGTGATGGCACAAACTTCGTTAGTGATGGCACAAACTCCGTTAGTGATGGCACAAACTTCGTTAGTGATGGCACAAACTCCGTTAGTGATGGCACAAAATTCGTTAGTGATGGCACAAAATTCGTTAGTAATGGCACAAAATTCGTTAGTAATGGCACAAACTTCGTTAGTGATGGCACAAACTCCGTTAGTGATGGCACTAACGCCGAACTTGATAGCAACTACGAAAAACATAATGGACAGAACGAAAACCTTGCTGGCTTTATCACCGATACTAATTAGTGTCCATCCATAAAGTCGGTTTTGAATTTTCTTTGCGTTTCTTTGCGATTGACTTTGAGGGCTTTGCGGTAAATGATTTTTTATTTTTTTTAGTTTATGGATGCACACTAATTAAAACCTCATCAACTCTTACTTCATTTTAAAATTTATATGATAATTCTAAAACAAACCTAACAATACCTAAAGACCTGTTAAGCTTTGCTCAATAACAATGTAAAAAACAAAAGAAAAATAATATGCCCCCCCTCATTAATATCCCACGGGATTAAATATTTGTAGAAAAATATAACAACCCCCAATTTCAAAATATCCATTTTGGGATTAAATATTTGTAGAAAAATATAACAACCCCCAATTTCAAAATATCCCTTTTGGGATTAAATATTTGTAGAAAAGTAATATGTCCCACCTCATTAATATCCCACGGGATTTGATATTTGTAGCCTGATAAACTATAAATATTTCATCCCTAAAGGGATGAAATGGTTGTTTTTAATATTTTTTTGCTATAAACATCAAATCCCTAAAGGGATTTTTTGAATTAAATTTGTTACGTATGAAAGAGTTTATATAAAAATAGAACAAAGATTTTTTTGTTCAAACCTTGATTCTTTTACAGCCCTCCTGTTAGGTTTTTATCCTCACTAATTTTATTATTTAATTTGCAAAATGAATCTTTTTTGGTATAAAACATCATTCGTCAAATGAGATAGTAATTAAAACAAGTCCTATATTGGCAAAAATAATTAATTTTGTAACCTATCATTAAACATAATAGCAATTAGAAAAATGTATAAAAACTGTGTTAAATTAAGCAGGAATGCTGCGGGTGTGCTTGTATTGATGTTGGGGATTGTGCTGGACAGTGCGGCGCAATATGATTTTATGGGCATACGCTATAAAGGCGATACGGTAGAAATACCGAGAGCAAAGCCTTATAAGTCGGGCAAGTCCATCCCTTCGCTTGATTTCAGCATAGACAGCATCAGACCTTTGGATGAACTTTTTACAGGCAATGGAGAAGGCTATCCCTGGTTATCACCTGATGGAAACAGAATTTATTATACGGAAGGCACTGATACACATAAAATATATATAGCTGAGAAAAAAACTGGAGAATATAAATTTAATAATAGTCGCCCTTTGTCTATTTATAATGGAAATAAAAATATAAATATTCATACTTATTCAGCATGGTTAACAAATGATGAATTAAATATTTATTTTATTCAGACATCTGCTATAAAAAAATCATATTCTACGCTTTATCATGCAAAGCGGGATTCTATCAATCAAGGATTTTCTCAAGTTACAAAAGTAAAGCTTATTGCTAATAATTTATTTAATTTTGTATGCCCCAGTTTCACACAGGATTTAGAAAATATGTTTTTATTTATTGTTCAAGATACAAACTATAAAAAAGTTCATATTATATGCAGATTCATTAAGATAAGTGAAGACGAATATGAAATTAAAGACACAATGCAAATCCCTGATAATTATCAACCTGGTCCAGGAATGTTAACTTCTGATGATTTTAATTACTATTTATCAATAATAGATAAAACCCTAAAAAAATATTCTTTATATTTATTTATTAAAGATTCATTATTATCAAAATTTAATAAAGTCTATTATATTAATAATTCAATAATCAATGATAGTAGTTATATTATTGGTCATCCTTATGCATCAATATCTAATAATTTAATTATTTTTGTTAAAGGAGAATTTGATTATTGGATATCTAATAAATTATATATAGCTTATAATCTTAAAAAACAAAGTATTACTAATGAATATAATAATATTATAAAAGAGGTAAATATATCACCAAACCCTGTAAGTAACAAATTGTATATAAGTTTTGTTAACGAAAAAAAAACTAACATAAAAATTGAGATATTTAATATAATGGGAAAACACATAGCTTCTCTTCTAAATGAAAATATTTATTATGGAAAACATTCAATAGAATATAACACGCTTAATCTTGTTAAAGGAATATATCTTATTAAGATAACAGATAATAAGAACGAAATTATGAAAAAAATTGTTAAAATATAATATGAGTTATGAGTTATGAATAAATTAAAACCACGGAGATACCGAGGACACGGAGTTTCACGAAGAAAACTCTGTGAGTCTCTATGCTATCTGTGTCTTAGTGGTGAGTTATTATTAATGAAAAAAATGTAATTTTGTAACCTATCATTAAACAAAATAGTAATAAAAAAAATGTATAAAAACAGTGTTAAATTAAGCAGATATGCTGCGGGTATGCTTGTTTTGATGTTGGGGGTTGTGCTGAACAGTGCAGGGCAATATGATTTTATGGGGATACGCTATAAAGGCGATACGGTAGAAATACCGAGAGCAAAGCCTTATAAGTCGGGCAAATCCATCCCTTCGCTTGATTTCAGCATAGACAGCATCAGACCTTTGGATGAACTTGTAACGGGCAATGGCGAAGCCTATCCCTGGTTATCACCTGAAGGAAATAGAATATATTATGTTGAAGGATATAAATATACAAAAATATATATGGCAGAAAAAAAGGCCGGAGGATATAGATTTTCTAACCTACGTCCTGTATCTTTTAAAAATTATAATATCACTACATATTATCACGGAATATGGCTAAGTAATGATGAATTAAATATATATTTTATACAAACTTCTGATACAGCCAAAACCTTTGCTAATCTATATTATGCAAAAAGGGATTCAATTAATCAAAAGTTCTCCGAACCTAAAAAAATTAAACTTATTGCAAATAATATATACAATTATGCATCTCCAAGTTTTACACAAGATATGGAAAACCTTTATTTAATATTAGTACAAGACACAAATTTAATTATAAATTATTATTTATGTAGATTTATTAGGACAGGAGAAGATGAATATACATTAAATGACACTATTAATATACCTGATGGTTATTATCCTTTACAAGGGATGCTTACTTCCGATGATTTAAAATACATTTTAATATTGTGGAAAAAAGAAACAAAAATTTATATATTTAAAAGAACATCAATTGATGAATCTTTTTCGAAACTTTATTATATAAATAATTCATATTTATACGATACAGTTTTTTCTTTTATTGGGACTCCTTATTTTTCATTAAATAATAATGCATTAATTTATT
>JAGODS010000150.1 GCA_017998135.1 Bacteroidales bacterium | reverse complement strand
ATTATGCTCCATAATTTATTCAAAAGAGCCAACAACAGAATTTTTATCAGAAATAACAATATCTTTAGAAAAAAAATATCAGAATAATATTTCAATATTTATATTAGATGATAATAAAAAATTCAAAGTTTGCTACTCATTTATAGAAAAAATTTCAGAAGAAGATATTATATTATATTTAGGGCACGGAAACCATAAACAATTGTATGGTCCTTTATATTCTGACGGAGAAAAATCAATATTCATCAAAGAAGATAAATACGATATCTTTGAAAACAAAAATTTATTTTGCCTTTCTTGTAACTCAAATTGTTTGATAAAGAAATTAAAATTAAAGAATGGAATAGGATTTGGAGAATTAATTACTGATTATAACCATATACTTGCATTAAGGGAGTCAGATGTAACGGCTTATTCAGAATTAACAGAAAATTCAATTAGTCTTTTTAATTCCATTTTAAATAACATATTAATTGGTACTATAAGTGATTTGTTTGATAGAAATCTTTCATTCACTTCAATCTATGATTTTTACATGCTACGTTTAAATAAAGAAATTAACCATATTCTTTTAAATAAAGATGAAGAGAATATAAAAATTTATAAACTTCTTTTTCAAATGAAATGGGATTCTCTTTATTTAAAATTAGATAAAAGAATGGCAAGCAAATAAAAGGGTAGTTGCTAAATTAATTTCTAAAAATTACATTGACTCTTTATTTTTTTGTAACTACTCAGTAGCTGATTAAATACCAGATACTAAGTACTAAGTACTAAGTACTAAGTACTAATTACCAAGTACTAAGTTCCCAAACATACATAATTTTATTTTTTAATTTTTTTAACCTTAGTATAAAACTTGTTACCTTATATATCAACCTTATTAATTTATTTTGAATACTAAATACCCAATACCAGATACTAAGTACCAGATTCATTGCTTATACTAAGGTTTATAAGGTTTTTACAATATATAAACTCTAAAATTTCACTGCTGAGTAGTTACAAAAAAAAATATAAATTTAAATGAAAAAATTGTTGATTGCACCTTGCGGAATGAATTGCGGAATATGTTTAGCTTATCTTAGAGATAAAAACAACTGTTTTGGTTGTTGGGGTGATAATGCTGATAAACCTATTTATTGCTCCAGATGTATAATAATGAATTGTGAGCTTTTAGGAAAAACAAAATCAAAGTTTTGTTATGAATGTCAGAAATTCCCTTGTAAGCGATTAAAGCAACTGGATAAACGATATAAGACGAAATACAATATGAGCATGCTTGAAAACCTCAACAGTATTAAAATAAACGGATTAAAAAGTTTTGTTACATCTGAGAAGGAAAGATGGCTTTGTCATAAATGCGGAGGCAGTATCTGCGTTCATCGGGGATACTGTTTAAGCTGTAAGAAATCAGAAGTAACTACTCAGAAGTCAATTAATAAGAAATAATAAAGGTTTCAAAACATACATAATTTTATTTTTATTTTTTTAACCTTAATATAAAACTTGTTACCTTATATATCAACCTTATTTGTTTATTTTAAATACTAAATACTCAATACCAGATACTAAGTACCAGATTCATTGCTTATACTAAGGTTTATAAGGTTTTACAATATATAAACTCTAAAATTTCACTGCTGAGTAGTTACAAATAATCAGACTTTTATCAGGCTAAGGACTCCGTTGATGAAGTCAAGGGGGTGGGCAGGGTTACCGGGAATGTAAAGGTCAGGAGTGTATTTATCTAAAAAGCTGCGATTAAGAGTGGGGCTGCCTGCGAAGATACCACCGCTAATGGCATCTATGCCTGCAAGTATGATAATTTTAGGTTCCGGTATTGCGTCATAGCATATTTGTAAGGGTTCAGCCATATTTTCGCTTATAGGTCCAGTGATTACTATCCCGTCAGCGTGGCGTGGCGAGGCAACAAATTCAATGCCAAAACGTCCCATATCAAAGTTCACATTGCCGCATGCGTTTAGCTCTAACTCGCAACTATTGTCGCCGCCGGCAGATACCTGTCTTAGTTTTAATGAACCACTGAAATATTTATGTATTTCTTTACGTATTAATGCGGGATTAAGTTCAATTGGTTCGTCCTTTCCTTCATATATAATAAGTCTTTTGCGGTCATTGCTTGAAATTTTATAATCTTTAGTGAAACTTATTTTGGAGGGAAAAGTCATAGCGCATTCTCCGCAGAAAGTGCATTTGCCGAGGTCAATACAGACAGGATTGGTTGATATAGCGCCTGTGGGACATAGCTCTGCCAATTCACTTTCATTTACTTTAACGGTAGTAATAACAGGTCTGCCCCTAAATATACCGGGAACTTCAACTGTGGTAACGTCAGGGATGTATTGTTTTCCTTGATGAATTAATATCTTTATATTTCTAATCATAAAATCCTTATTTGATATAGTGTTTAAATTCTATTTGTTTAACCGCAAAGATACTCAAAGTAAATTCGCAAAGTTTCGCAAAGTTTTATTAATATAGACTTTATAATATCATATTTTTTCATAAATTATTAACTATCCTTTTTATGCCATCTTTCAGACTTTTTACATTAAAATTTAATAGCAATCCTAATTTGCATCCTGAAAGTTTTAAATAAGTTAAAACTTGAGCTATATGTATATCATTAAATTCATTTACTACTTTTATTTCAATTATAACTTTATTATCAACTAATAAATCAATCCTATATCCTGCATCAAGTTTTACATCTTTATATATTAACGGTAAAGCTCTTTGTTTGTCCACATTAAAACCAGATTTAGTTAGTTCATAAAAAAGACATTCTTCATAAGTGCTTTCCAATAATCCTGGACCAAGTTCAGTATGAACCATTAATGCACAACCAATAATTTTATTACTTATTTCGTTTTCTGTCATAAATATTTAAATGTAAGTTTTTATTTTTATTTAACTGTAAAACTCATCAAGGTTAATTCGTAAATTTTTGCTAAGTTTAATTATAATACTTGGCGATACTTAGTGTAATACTTGGCGATACTTTGCGGTTTGAGATAATTAAAATTCCTTAATCAAAATAATTCAAATTTTATAAATCATTGCCGCAGTATGACAAGTTAAAGCTTTTATTGCAGACAGGAAAGTCGGAGATTTCATTATTGCGTACCGAAAGAGCTAAAGCGAGCCAGTTGTGGAACGAAGGGTCTTTGATTTTGTAAATAATTAATTCGCCGTTTTCATCAGTTATTGCACAATGACAAATCTCGCCCCGCCAGCCCTCAACTAAAGAAATTGTGAATGTTGAATGTTGAATGTTGAATGTTGAATGTTGAATGTTGGATGTTGAATGTTGAATTGAAGTTTGAGTAATGTCTTTTAACATCTCTCTAATATATTTAATTGATTGTCTAATCTCTTCTCTTCGAATTTGTAATCTTGAGTAAACATCGCCGTGGCGTTTCAAAATCGGTTTATGATTAAGTTGAAGATAGATATCATCAGGATGCGAGTAACGTATATCCCTGGCAATACCACACATACGGGCAGCCATACCAACAGTGCCTATTTCTGTAGCCTGCTCTTTAGTAACTATCCCGGTTTTTTCGAACCTGTCCAAAGCGCTTGGAAGTGTTATAATTACTTTAAGCATCTCTTCAAAGTCAGGTTCATAATTATCCAAAATTCTTAGTAACTCATCAGCTAACTCCCTGCTAAGGGGATATTTATTATAAGCCGGTCTTACTAAACCTTTAGCAAGACGGTTGCCGCACCAGCACTGAAAAAAATTAAGTATAGGCGTTCTAAGTCTGCCTAAAACAGAGCTTCCGAGCTGATAAGCTATATCTGTGCAAAGAGCGCTGAGGTCGCCTGTATGTATTGCAATACGTTCCAATTCCAAAGCAATAGTTCTTGCTAACTGTAATTCTTTATCAGCGGAAAAGCCGGTTAGGCTCTCCCAAAGCCGGGCAAATGCGACAGTATGTCCGACAACAGTATCGCCTGCGATAAACTCGGCAAGAGTAATTTTCTCGATGAGCTTTTTCTTTTGAAGCATTAAGTTTTCAATACCACGATGTTGGAAACCAAGTTGAATCTCAAGATGCATTATTTGTTCGCCATTGCATATAAACCTGAAATGCCCGGGTTCAATGATGCCTGCGTGGATAGGACCAACGCCTACTTCGTGGAGTTCTTCACCCTCAATTTTATAAAAGGGATAATTAGCTATAGTTTGAGCTTTGTCAGCCCTGTTATGAGCGAAACGCAGAGGCTTCAACCAGGGATGATCAGTATATTTAACAGCAAAATTTTCAGTTATTTCGCGTTCAAAATTGTGGAAAGCAGGGTTAATAGCAGTAAATGAATCTATTGGCTCGGCAACATTTATTTCGCAGGAATTCAGATAAATATTATGTTCTTCATCATTGGCTATACAACAAATAAGTTTTAATTTATCCTTATGCCTGAATCCGAAATAATTTAAGCAATGAGTATTAGATACTGAATTTTTAGTAGAGAGATAAGAAATATTTATGTTTTTGAAATCAATATAATCTAATACAGGAATAGAATCTAAAGGTATTGACTGATTATTTTTTATTTTTATGTAATTCATAATTAATGAGGTAAAATAATAATGGCTTCATTAATTAAATTCATCAATAAAGCGGGAGGATTAAGACCTAAATAAAAGACTAATCCTATAAGAATAAATTGAGTAACAGAATGCCAGGGGCTAATTTTAACAATATCAACTTCATTAAAATCAGCAGTTGGGTGAAATAAAAGTTTTAAGAAATTTTTAGCAAGAGCCCAGATAATAAAGCTCAGCAGCAATAGTATAAAAAGTAAAAGTAAAATTGAGTGACTTGCGAATATTGCTTTAAAAAGCATAAATTCGCTGATAAACATACCTGAAGGAGGCATAGCTGTCAGACAAATAAAAACTAAAAATATAGCGATAGCACCGGGAGTATTATATTTAAAATAATTACCTGTATCTTTAATCATATAACTTTTATAGAGCTTGTAAACTTGCTGTAACTGGTAAAAAAGGCTGGCTTTAGTAAATGAATGAAATATTATCAATAGAAAAGCGGCAACATAACCTATGCCTCCTACGCCGAGACATATTGCAACTAAGCCCATATATTCGAGACTGGAATAAGCCGCCATTCTTTTAAGATGATTCACACGCAGCAGATAAACAGTTGCAACAAAGACAGACAAAGCACCTGCAAAAATAAGTATATTATTAGCCCAAAAAACATCAGTAGTAGAAGCTATGACAGAATACATACGAAAGATAGCTATAAAACCGACATTCATCAGTGTAGTTGAAATAAAGGCGCTTATAGGCGGGGGAGCTACTGTATGAGCATCAATACATACAGTATGCATAGGAAATAAACCCATCTTGGCGCTATATCCAGTCAGTATAAAAAGAAAAGAGAGTTTAAGCCAGAAAGGATTATAAGAAGCAGCATTAGCAATAAGGGTTGAATATGAAAGATTGCCCACACCTGCATCTTCAACCGACATAGTCAATAAAAGAATACCTATAAAAGCAAAAGCAATAGCGACAGAGCAGACAAAAAGATATTTCCAAGCGGCTTCTAAGGCGTATTCGCTTCTTTCGTGAAAAATCAATATAGCGGCTGAAAAAGTTGTTATTTCAATAAATACCCAGGTTATAGCAATATGTGAAGATAAAAAGGCTGCAGTCTGAGCTATAACGAGCAGGCAAAGGGCTGAATAATAAATAGAGCGCGCCCTTGCCGAAGATGTATGCTGTTTAAGATAATCAACACTATGGTATGAAGAAGCTACTGATAGCAGATTTAAAATAATAAGCATAATTATAGCAGCAGCATCAGGATTGAAATATCCTAACTCGGGAGTATGAAAATGCAGGCACTCGTATATAGTAATGCCGCACTGCAATATATTAAAAATCACTAATAACAATACCTGCAGACTATGCTTCTTTGTAAAGAAAAGCAATCCTGTGATAATTAAAGCTATAATAAAGTAAAATATAAGCATTGGGTATTAAGTATTAAGTATTAAGTATTAAGTATTGGGTATTGGGTATTGGGTATTGGGTATTGAGTATTAAGCATTGGGTATTAAGTATTGAGTATTGGGTATTGGGTATTGAGTAT
>JAGODS010000149.1 GCA_017998135.1 Bacteroidales bacterium | reverse complement strand
ATTAAAGTTAGCCTGAAAAGACAATCAGGGATTAATAAAGTTTAAAAACGCAAAGATATATTTTTCAATTAAAAAATTCATCCAAAATAAAAGTAAAATTAAAAAACTGAAAAAATTTTTAAATTTTTAAAAATGGTTTAAACTCTATATCATTGGCAATTATAAAGAATTAAAGAACTAATATTTAGCAAAAAGATATAGTTAAAAAACAGAATTTATTTGTAATATTAAAAAATATTATAATTTTGCACCCCCATTTTTAATTTAATATTTAAGATGAATACATTAAGCTATAAGACAGTAAGCCTTCGGAAGGAAGATGTGAAAAAGGAATGGTGGCTACTGGATGCGGAAGACCAGGTGCTTGGAAGACTTTCAAGCAAAGTCGCTAATATATTGAGAGGTAAATATAAACCTGACTTTACTCCACATATTGACTGTGGAGACAATGTTATTATTATCAATGCCGATAAGGTAAAACTAACAGGTAATAAATTAACAGATAAAATTTATACCAGGCATACAGGTTATCCTGGTGGTCAGAGATTTGCTACACCAAAAGATATGTTAAAAAAGAAACCTGAATTTATTATAAAGAAAGCCATTAAAGGAATGCTACCTAAAAACAAACTTGGCAGTCAGATACTTGATAATTTATTCATTTATCAGGGTACTGAACATCCTCATTCAGCTCAACAACCAAAAACACTTAATCTAAATTCAATAAAATAAGATATGGATTTAATAAATACAGTAGGCAGGCGAAAAACAGCAGTAGCCCGCATTTATATGAAAGAAGGACCTGGAAACATTATAGTAAACAAAAAAGACTATAAAGTATATTTTCCAACTCCCCCTTTACAATACACAGTAAAACAGGCATTTGAAACCACTAATACCCTTGATAAATTTGATATTCAGGCAAATATAAGTGGTGGAGGAGTAAACGGACAGGCAGAAGCTCTCCGACTTGCAATTGCAAGGGCTTTAGTCAAATATAATGAAGAGCTTAAACCCCCTCTTAAAGCTATCGGTTTGATGACAAGGGATTCCCGAATGGTAGAACGAAAAAAACCGGGTCAGAAAAAAGCAAGGAAAAGATTCCAATTTAGTAAACGTTAAAATTTTAAAGTACACACAGTTTATATTATGGCAATAATAGATATTAATGAAATGTTGGACGCAGGCGTTCATTTTGGACACCTCAAAAGAAAATGGAATCCTAATATGGCTCCTTATATATTTATGGAACGTAAAGGAGTTCATATTATAGATTTACATAAATCGGCAGCCAAACTTGAAGAAGCTTATGCAGCTGTACGACAGATTGCACAGTCAGGCAAAAAAATACTTTTTGTTGCAACTAAAAAACAAGCAAAAGATATAGTAGCAGAATATTCAAAAAAAGTAAATATGCCTTATGTAACAGAACGCTGGTTCGGCGGTCTGCTTACAAATTTTGCAACTATAAGGAAAGCAGTCAGAAAAATGTCATCAATAGACAAAATGATGACAGACCCGAGCTTTTCTAATATCTCTAAAAGGGAAAGATTACAGATAACGAGAGAACGTGCAAAGCTGGAAAAAAACCTTGGCAGTATAGCAGATCTGAACAAGCTACCTGCTGCAATTTTTGTAGTAGATATAATTAAAGAAAAAATTGCAATTGCCGAAGCCAAGAAATTGGATATTTATACTTTTGCTATAGTTGATACTAATGGCGATCCTAACCAGGTAAATTTTCCAATACCTGGAAATGATGACGCATCTAAATCTATTGCATTAATAATTAGCAAGATGGCAGAAGCTATAGAAGAAGGCTTAAAGCAACGTAAACTTGACAGGGATAAGATAGAAGAAGAAAAAATGGAAAATGCAGATGATTCAGAATTTAACAAATCAGATATTGAACATCTTGATGAAGATGAAACACCTGCAGTTGCTATAGATGGAGGCGATAAAAAAGGTGTTAAAATTCCGGGTACAAGAAAACGATTAAAAGTAAAAAATATCCACGAAGAAAATGAACCAACAATAATAAAAAAACCTAAAAAAACTAATACATTAAGAAAGTAATTTTTTAATTTAAAAAAATAGACAAAATAAAATGGCAAATATAACAGCAGAAGACGTAAAAAAATTAAGAGAAATGACAGGCGTTGGCATAATGGATTGCAAAAACGCCCTTATAGAATCCGAAGGAAATTTTGAAAATGCTATTGACATCCTGAGAAAAAAAGGTCAGAAAGTAGCTATGAACCGCCAGGACAGGGCAGCCAAAGAAGGTTATGTTATAGGCAAGGTGTCAGGAGATAATAAAAAAGGAATTATTGTAATGTTAAATTGCGAAACTGACTTCGTTGCAAGAAACGAGGAATTTGTAAGTTTTACAAATGCTATAGCCGATAAAGCCTTTGAACTCAATACGGCAGATATTAATCAGCTAAAAAGTCTTAGTATTGACGGAAGAACTATTGAAGAAAAAATAACAGACCTAATTGCAAAAACAGGAGAAAAAACTGAATTAGGTGCTTTTGAACTTATCTGTGCTGAAAAGGTTATTGCATACAACCATCAGGGTAACAGACTTGCAACTATAGTAGGTTTTAATAAAATTTCTGATAACCTTGATAAAAATGGCAGAGAAATAGCAATGCAAATAGCTGCTATGTCGCCTGTGGCTGTTGATAAAGAAGATGTTACACAAGATATAATAAATAAAGAAATAGAAATTGGAATGGAACTGGCACGTCAGGAAGGCAAACCTGAAGCAATACTTGAAAAAATATCACAGGGCAGACTAAATAAATTCTTTCAGGAATATACTTTATTAAACCAGGCTTATACACGCGACAATAAAAAAACTATTCGTCAATTTCTTGCAGAAATAGATGAACAGCTTAAAGTAACAGGCTTTAAACGTGTACAAATCAGTTCATAAAAACAAATTGTTTATAATTTTTATAAAAAAAGCATTCCTGATAAGAATGCTTTTTTTATTTTTACAGCCTTAATAAATTAAAAAAATGAGATATAAACGTGTTTTATTAAAACTAAGCGGCGAAGCTTTAATGGGTAATAATAGCTTCGGAATTGATAATAATATAGTTAATACTTACCTGCAGGAAATTATCCCGCTCGTAAAAGAAGGTCTACAGATAGCTATTGTCATAGGCGGAGGCAACATCTATAGAGGATTAAAAGGGGCGGATAATGATGGTATAGACAGGACACAAGCCGATTATATGGGAATGATGGCTACGCTTATCAATTCTTTATTCCTCCAATCCGCTTTTGAGAAAAAAAATATAAAAACTAAACTATTATCAGGTCTCGCAGTTGAAGGAATCTGTGATAAGATGACAGCCAGCAAAGCTATAGAGAATCTTGAAAAAGGGAAAGTTGTAATTATAGGTGGAGGCACAGGAAACCCTTTTTTTACAACTGATACGGCGGCAGCACTAAGAGCTGTTGAAATTAAGGCGGATGCCATTCTTAAAGGAACAAGAGTGGACGGTATTTATGACTCAGATCCTGAGAAAAATAAAAGCGCTGTTAAATATGATAAGATTACATATAACGAGGCATATAATAAAAAGCTAATGATAATGGATTTGACAGCCTTTACACTTTGCAGCGAAAATAAATTACCTATTATTGTTTTTAATATGAATGCTAAAGACAATTTGAGAAAAATTATTACAGGCGAAAACATCGGCACAATAGTCCAGGAATAACCCTCATTACTCAAAGAAATCAGGATTGAAAAAAATAATTGCTGTGCATCTCCATACTCAAAGACAAATGAAAACATTACAAAAACCTCAAAGAAAAACCATAAAATGAAAATAAAAATATTAATACTAATTTTTATCAATTTACAGATAATAATTTTCAGTTCATTAGCAATTCCGCCTGATGAGGGAATGTGGTTGCCGCTGCTTCTTAAAAGACTTAATTATGAAGATATGCAGAAGAAAGGTTTAAGGCTTAGTGCTGAAGAACTATATAGTATAAATAGTTCCTCTATAAAAGATGCTGTCGTGATGCTAAATGGCGGAGAATGTACATCTGAAATAATTTCAGAAAAAGGACTATTACTTACCAATCATCATTGCGCTTATAGTGCAATTCAGTCGCATAGCACCTTGCAACATAATTATCTTGAAGATGGTTTCTGGGCAAAAAACTATTCTGAAGAATTGCCTAACGAAGGGATGACGGCTTCAATACTTATACGTATAGAAGATGTTACCCGACAGATATTAAAAGAAGTTGGGACAGAGACATCGGCATCCGAGAGAGCTAATTTTATAAATCAAGCTATAGAAAATATTGAAAAAGAAGCTGCTGATGGCGGAAAATATGAAACTACTGTAAAAAGTTTTTTTGAAGGCAATGAGTATTATCTTTTTGTATATATTACATACAGAGACATAAGATTAGTAGGAGCACCGCCTTCATCAATAGGCAAATTTGGCGGCGATACTGATAACTGGATGTGGCCCAGACACACAGGCGATTTCTCACTTATGAGGATATATGCTGCTCCTGACGGCTCACCTGCAGATTATTCTACTGATAATATTCCTTTAAAGCCCAGGCATTATTTTAAAGTATCTGTCAAAGGATATAAGCCTGATGATTTTGCAATGATTTGGGGCTTTCCTGGCTCAACAGAGCGCTACCTGTCCTCCGAAGGAACAAAACTATTATTGCAACAAACAGCTTCTGCTATTATAGCTATAAGAGATAAAAAACTTCAAATTATGAAAAGCGCAATGGATGCAGATCCTGTAGTAAAAATAAAATACGCCTCAAAATATGCTTCAGTATCTAATTACTGGAAATACTATATAGGGCAATGCAAAGGTCTGAAAAGGCTTAATATAGTTGAAAAGAAAAAACTTTTAGAAGATAGTTTCCTCTTATGGATAGAAAAAGAAAATGCAAGGAAATTAAAATATGCAAACGTGATTAAAGATATTAATGAAGCTTACTCTATAAATTTTAAAGAATTACATTCTGTTAGGGACACTTACTTTCAGGAACTAATTATTGATATAGATGTTCTTAATTTTATTTTTTCTTTAAATTATAAAGGGCTTAATTCTCTCATAGGTGAGAAAAATAATATTGAACTGAAAAATCAATTAATTCAGACAACTGAAGACTTTTATAAGAATTTTGACCCTGCTACAGATAAAAAAATGTTTATAGAGATGTTTCAAATGTATTATAATAACTTGCCTCCTGAATATTATCCTGATTTTTTTAATAAAGTTAAAAAGAAATTTAAAAACGATTTTAACAGGTATGCTGATTATGTTTATAAAAAGTCAATTTTTATGAATAAGGATAATTTAAAGCGTTTCTTTGCAAAACCCTCAGAGAAAATATTAAAAAGCGACCCATTGGTAGAAACTTATAATTCATTTCTAAGCGCCTATTTTGAGCTTTATGTGAGCAAAAGTATTTCCGAAAATAAGTTACAAACAGCAAAAAGACTCTTTATTGAGGGACAAAGAGAAATGAATAATCAGAGGGTATTTTATCCTGATGCTAATTCAACTCTGAGATGTACTTATGGCAAGGTGTCCGATTATATTCCTGCCGATGCCGTTCATTTTAATTATTATACAACAGCTAAAGGCATTATAGAGAAAGAAGACAAAAGCAATGAAGAATTTATAGTACCATCAAAACTCCAGCAGTTGATTAATAATAAAGATTTTGGTGATTATGGGAAAAATGGAAATATAAATATATGTTTTATAACTAATACAGACATTACAGGTGGCAACTCGGGCAGCCCTGTTTTAGATGCTGAGGGCAACCTGATAGGCATTGCTTTTGACGGCAACTGGGAAGCTATGAGCGGAGATATTGCTTACGAACCAGCTTTGCAAAGAACTATTAATGTAGATATACGTTATGTGCTTTTTGTAATTGATAAATTTGCCGGGGCAAATAATATTATAAAAGAGTTAAAATTTTTGAGATAGTAAAATATTTTCCTTGATAACTTAACAACCTGCGGTTTGGAAGTAAGTTCATTTATTCAGAACTCCTGACCTGTTACTTACAATCAATATTTTACAAATAGGTTTCTCGCAAGCACAATTGTCTTAATTTTGCTGGATTTAAAATTAGACAATATGCAGATGCAGATGCCAATATATCCGG
>JAGODS010000148.1 GCA_017998135.1 Bacteroidales bacterium | reverse complement strand
AGCTTCAGACATAGAGCCAAGATAATAGTTTGTCCAGGCACTCATAAGTAAGCAGTCATAATCGAAGGGGTAAAGATTCAATATAACATCAAAGTATTTCTTAGCCAGACTGTAGTTTTTTCTATAGTAATAAATAAGACCTAATTTATAATTAGCAGAGATGTTTTTTGGAGTTAATTTAAGAATTGATAAATAAGTTTTTTCAGCATTAACCCAATCGTCTTTAGCAATATAAGGATTAAGCAAACCCCAGAGCGGTTCGGCAGCAGCAGGCATTAATTCAACAGCTTTTTTATAATAAGTAATAGCCTGATCTTGTTTGGCAGAGAGATAACTAAGCCAGCCTAATCTTAAGTTTAATTCATAACTGCTTTCATCATAAACAGCATTTAAAGATGAAATCGCAGCGTCATATTTTTTATCAGCCTCAAAAGTATAGCTTTTACTGAAGGCAACCTGTAATTCGGATTGGGTTTGGGCTTTTAAAGTATTTAAACAGAAAACAAAGGCAAAAAGCAATAATAAGTAGCGGGTAGCGGGTAAATTAGATGAAGCGAGGACGCTTTGCCAAACGTTAGCAGGTAGGTGGTAACGGGTAGCTGGTAAATTAGACGAAGCGAGGACGTTTCGCCTAACGGGAATGTAATTAGCTTTATTTAAGCTTTGTAATAATGCCCTGAGAGTTTGTTTAACATTCATATATTCCATAAAACAGTAAATTTAATTAGATGATTATTATATTTATTTTTAATTGTGATAATTTCCTTAGTTTGATTAAACTTTATATATTTACTTTCCCTTTGTTGATATGAATAACCCGGAATAAAAGTAAAATTATTAAAGCGGATGCTTAAATTGGCTTCGGCTGTAATATAAACAGGTTCAACAGTATTATATGCAAAAATAGCATCCTGAACTATATAATTCTGATGATTACCAAAACTGCCTTTTATTTCGTAACGCATTATATTATTAATTTTTCCAGAAAAACTTTGCAGAATAACAGTCTGTATTTTATTATCATTATCAATGAGAGCAATGCCGCTATTAGAATAAAAACCTGTATTGCCAAAGGGATAAAAGGATAAATCAAGTTGCGCCTGCTTTTGCTTAACAGCAGATAAAGAACCTACAGCTATTGAAAAGCCCAAACCCGCCTTCAGATAACGGACAATAAAGGATAAACCTGCAGCTTTAGCTTTATATTTATGCGGATTATTAAAGTAGGTATAAGCAGAATCATTAAACATCGAAGAAAAATAATTAGACCTTTCGGACAAGAGCATAAACCATAAGCCGCAATCTAATGAAAAATGCCTAATGGTAGCGGGTAGCGGGTAGTGGGTAGCGGAGACGCTTCGCCTAAGGGGAAATATATTTAAGAGGTTATAATCAAAGCCCAATGTATAATTTATATTGTTATTACTGTAATTGCGGGTTAAAGTGTCTTTACTATGCTGTATTAGCCCGAAAGAGCGCACATTAAAAAACCCGATATTATTATACATTTTCAACCTGTTGCCAAAACTATTTTTTAAATACAAATCAGCAAAGGATGTATTTCCCTGCAAAGTATTTTCTGCATATAAAGCATCGCCTGCAAAAGACCTGTTTTTATCAGACTTTTTGCTATTATCACTAAATATATAACCTCCAGAAAAGCTAATAGCTTCAAATTTGGCAGAGGAACGGGTATTGGGTAAGGGATATTTAGTATTTTGGTTTAATTTATCTTTTAAAGATTCGGGGAAAGTCTCTGCAAGTATATAAGCTGCATCTCTCCTTAAACTAAAAATCAAAGAGTAATAAAGATACTCTTTTAAAACCAAATCAGAGGGATTCATCTTATATGCATAAAGAAAATGCTTAAGAGCTGAAGCGTATTTCCTGCTTTCATAATAAGCAATACTTAGACGGGTACGAAGATAATAAAAATCAATTCCTGCTTTAAGAGCTTGCCTACAGGTTTTTATAACTTCATTGTAATCTTCATCTAAAAACTGCTGATAACTCAGGCTATCAACATAAGAATAAGTAAGCGTTCTCTTTGAATGTTGAATGCTTTGTTTGTTATCTTCCTGGCAAGGACTCTGAAGAAAACTTGCTATCAATAATAATATCAAAAGAGATCGCATAAAAAGATTTTATTATTTAACCTGAACTCCTTTAATCCGATTCCTGTAAAAAAAAGCTGGTAGTCTCTGGCTCTCAATTTGTTGTTAAAAAGAGTAGCCGCCGCATTGCTAAATATAGTGATTTCATTGTTATGGGCTTTATGTGTATGCGTTTGATAATCTGCTTTAAGAAACTGGTAAAATGGAGCTATGAAATCCTGGATTAATAACAAGGTCCTTAGCTTCAGATTTTCAGACCACAAGCCTGAGTCTGCCGCATAACTGTCTTTTATAACTAATTCACTATAAGAAGCAAGCAAAAGCTTATAAGCGGCAAGATAAAAATCGTAAAGCAGCGCTTGCTTTTCGCCCTCATAATCATAACAGTAAAACATAATACCATCATTAGCAAACCAGAGACAGGCTTTTGTTTTGCTACAATATAAATAAGTCCTGTTCCATGCATCAGTATAGACTTTCCATTCATAAACCTCGTTTTCGTCTTCCTTGTTTCTTAATCTTAAAGTCCTGCCCGGTTGAAGGTCAAAAGCAGCACAGAGCAAACTGTTAATTTCAACATTTGATACCATATCATTCTCCTGCGGCACAGAAAAATTCTTTAATTCATATTTATCTTTATTTCTTAAAATGTAATAAGCCAAAGGATAATCAAAGGTCTTCTCTCCTATTTTGGGGGTTAGTTGTACCTGAAAATGAATATGAGGTTCGGGAGAACGGCCTGAATTTCCACAGGCAGCTATTACTGTACCTCTAAGAACATAGTCGCCTGGCTTAACTTTAAAACTATCCTTTTTAAGATGCGATATCTGCGTAAACAAACCATTCTGATGATTGAGAATAATAGTATTACCCCAGTTATTTTCCGTATTAACACTGTTTATTTCATTATCCTCTACATTATTAATAACATCATACACAAAGCCCTCAAGCGGGGCAAGCACAGGTTTGTTATAGGAGTAAAAGTGCTTAGAGTCGGTACCCGGCAATTGCCAGGTTTTATCCATACTATCCGTTATAACAAAATCAAGAGCGGCAGACCATTCGCCAAGATGAGTTATATCGCCCTTATGTCCCTGGCTGACCTTCCATTCACCCCAGAAAGGCAATGTAAATTTAGCAGCCTTGTTATGTTTAAAACGCTGAGTAGTATTAAAATGTTTGTATATAGTCTTTTCGGCTGAATAATATTGAATACTAACTAACTGAACAAACTTCTGCCACCATCGGTTATTAACAAAAAACAAAAATATTATAGTAATAAGACTGAAAGACAGTGTGAAAGCTTTGAGCTGGAAAACCATCAATAGCTTGGCAAAACTAATAAGGGCAATACATAATACAGGAATGAGCAATACAACTGATAAATAGCTCCACTTACCCGGAACTAAATAAAAGCCGCCGACAGCTATTGCAAGAAAAATAAAATTACTTCCGACTAAGTAATCGGTGAGTAAAACCGTTGGCACTCCTACCATTTCAAAGAAATAATAAGCTGTAAAAAAACCGATTACAGAAAGAGAAAATGCAATACGAGAAAAATAAAGTAAAGCAGCTGCTATAATAATACCAGCAAGAACAGAATTTTGGAAAAAGGTTGCAGAGAGAGTTTTAAAATAACTTTTAAGCAGCAAAGGAAGCTGCATTTCATCAAGGCTATGCGCTAAAACATAAAAAGCAGACTGAGAAGCATTGGCTATAAAATTCTCAGTATAAATATTTTGTTCCTGCAAATGAATAAAACTGAATGAGCCTACAGATAAATAAACAAGCCAGTAAGTTATTAAAAAAGGCAAACCCAGAAAGGGCAGCTTGTATTTACCGAGAATAGTGCTTAGCCAGACAGTATTTATCAGTAAAAACAACGAAGCTGCTATGAAAACAATACAAAAGGCAAAACTAAACTTATATTCAAAACCTATTGCCAAGCCAAGCAATAAAGCGTTAAATCCATAAACACCCTCTGCTATCGCCGCTTTGTTTAAACCTGTTTGAAACGCGAGAAAATTGGATATTAAAATAGCCATAGCTCCGCATAAGCCTATGTATGGATTTATAAAAGTTACAACAAGTATAATTATTGCAAGAACTTTATTTAAAGAAAAAAAAATCTGTGAATAACTATTCAGGAAACTGTCTAATATCCAGAGTCTCTTTTCTAATCCTTTTTTATTAATACTCTTATTCCCCATTGTTGCTTTGTTCCGTTAGGTGAAGCGTCCTCGCTTCGTCTCACAGCTTAAAATTTCTAAGATGTTCAGGAATCTGCTCATATTTAAGCATAGTTTGCAATGATTCATTTTCTCTAATAATACAGGGAGTCCCATCCATAGCAATCATCACTATTTTAGGTCTCATCTGGATAAACTGCATCCACTGGGTCATATTATAAGCACCAACTCTATGAACAACAACATTATCGCCTTTATTTAACAGTGGCAACGTAATACTTTCCCTGATAACATCTATATTCATACAAAGCGGACCATATATAACCATATCTTCTGTCTGGCTTGATATTTCCTGAGCCGGGGATATACGGTGATTATACCAGAATGAAGTAAACAAAAGGTTCACACCAAAATCCATAATAGTAGCTCTACGCCCATCACTAAGACGCTTCATTGCTATAACAGTGCCGAGCAAATACCCTGCATCATCTATCAAAGCTCTGCCTGTTTCTAAAAATAATGCTGGTAAATCTTCATTTTTAAATCCGTAATTCAGAATAGTACTGCTAATAGCTTCAGCATAGTCATCAATTGCTGGAATTATATCACCCCCCTGTAAATAAGAACCTTTCAAAGTATTAGCTGAAGCAAAACCTCCGCCAAGATCTATATATTCTAATCTCTTATTATACTTTTGTTTAATATGAAATGTAAGGTCGCATAGCTTCCAGGCAGCAACGGAATATGCGTTGGCTGTAAGCATATAAGTGCCTATATGGCAATGCAAACCAACCAGTTCCAGCTCTTTATGAGCAAATATCTTGTTGATTGCACTCCAGGCAGATCCATTTTCATAATTAAAACCAAACCTGTCCCACATAGGATATACACCTGTATCCATATTAACCCTGATAGCTACACGAGCCTTTTTTTCAGTTCCTTCTAATATTTCAGTCAACATATAAAGCTCATCCGAATGATCAATATGTATAAGAGAGTTATTAGCAATTGCCATTTTTAAATCATTTTCCGATTTATCAGGACCATTAAAAATAATCTTTTCTCCAGGAACACCATTATTTAAAGCTTTTTCATATTCAAAGCCAGAGACAACTTCAGCCCAGGACCCTTCCTGATGAAAGACATTGCAAACTGCATTCAGATAATTAGTTTTATAGCTCCATGCGAACTGAACTTTAGGATAACGGGTTTTAAAAGCCCTGACTGCGTTGCGGTAACTATCCCGTATAGTACGTTCTGAAATAACAAAGCAAGGTGACCCATAATCCCCAACCAACTTCTTAACAGGTACTCCGTCTATCTGTGTAACAGGTGTATATTCGGTTCTGGTTCCGAATTTATTCATCAGCCCACTATTTAATTTAGTTATTACTGGCCTTTCATAAGTTAATTTTGTCATATCTTAAATTTTGAATTTTAAATTTTGAATTTTTATATTAGCAAATTATCAAAGCTCTCCTTCAGTAGAAATCTTTTCAAATTCTGATAAGTTAACAATCATATCATAGCTATAGCGAATAAACATTTTGCCAACATCATATTTTTTAAAAGGTTTAATTTCTTTGCCCAAAGCCATACATACAAGTGCTGCCGGATGATTTTGCCCGCATCCTACTGCAAGATAAACCCAGGCAGGAAAACGCGGGTTCATCTCCAACAGGTAGTATTCTCCTTTATTAGATTTGATAAACTCCAATTCGCAACCACCACGCCATTTGCTTTTGCTTATTACCCTTTTTGCTATATCTACCAGTTCCGGGTCATCAAGTGCAATGCCCGACCAGGCTTTGCCTTTATCTGTTATATATAATTTTCGCATCGGCACTGCCCCGATACAATTCCCATTGCCATCGCCCAAAGCTGTTACATTCAATTCATTACCTGCAACAAATTCCTGTATTATTATAGGT
>JAGODS010000147.1 GCA_017998135.1 Bacteroidales bacterium | reverse complement strand
GACAAATACTCACGACCAATATCCACGATCAATACCCACGACCAATACCCATGACTAATAGCCACGACCTTTAGGTCGTGGTTTAAGATTCACCTTGATAATCGGGCTTTAGCCCAATATTTATAGAGAATACAAATTAAATGCTAATAAAAACTCCGTTTTCCCTCTCCTAATTTTAGGAGAGGGTAAGGGTGAGGTTAAATTTTATTAGTTTTTAGAAGTCACCTTAAGTAAGTTATATATTAATAAAACATTAATTTTTTATTCCATTGCAAAAATACTTTTTTTTCATAATAAAGAAAGTATTTATGGATATTACCTGATTAATACATAAATTTTTATTGTTTTGCTGAAAAGCTTTATTAACTATAGTATTATTAGAATAAACCTTTCCCTCTCCTTTTGATTGTTTAAGGAGAGGGTGGAGGCTGATTTTATTTAGAGATAATTAGTTTTTTGGCGATAGAGGAATAAGCTGTATTAAAATAGATAAAATATAAACCTCCGGGGACGTCGGGGAGCGAGATGTAGGTTTTGTAGGCTCCCTTAGTATTAGATGTGTTGACGGTGCTGTAAATTTTTTGTCCTAATATATTATAGATAGAGAAGCTGACATCTGAAGGGCGGTTTAGGGTATAGTTTATACTGATAGCGCCTTTGGAGGGGTTGGGATAAATGTTAAAGTTGGTAGAGGCAGGATTGTTTTTGGGATTTAAAGCTGTAAGGATAGAGGTTTCGGTGTCAAAGGATGTTTTGCTTTCTATATTTCCTATATTATCAGTAGCGATTGAGAAGAATTTATAGAAGTTGCCCGGTTTGGCGTTGAAAACAGCAGAAGTATCTGTTGTTTTGCTTTTCCATTCAATAGTATCCATATCATTGGTTGTAACAAAAACTGAGTAATATTTGATACCCGAACCATTATCAGTTCCGTTCCAACTGACAGTGAAAACGGAGTCTGTGTTAAAAGGAGCTAAAGCACTTACAGCGGATAAGGGGCTTTCAGTATCAATAGTATTGATATATTCATTGGTAATAATAGGATCATTATAATCAAAATAGATATAAGCCTTGTTTTTAATAATGTCGTTATTGTTAAGACTATCTTTAAGTCCGATAATAAAAGAGACGCTGCCCTCGCCTTCGGGTTTATTAATATTTGGAGGGAGGAAGCCTAATTCGATACTGTCGGTGAGTGCCATTGTCTTAGGGTCTAAGGATAGAAATTCCCAGATAGCGACTCCTTTAACCGTATCAAGCATAGCATTTATCCTTACTATAAGTTCTTTTGCGGGGTTTAAATCTATATCGGCGGTAAATTCTTTAAGTCCGTTTTGAGGACTGATAACAGTATCGCCGAAGCTAATATCGCTAAAATAGAAATCTTTGATATTAAAGCGTGAAAGGTCTAATGTATCGGTTATAACAGCCTTGTGAGCCGGTGCAGTAGCATCTGCTTTGTTTTCGAAAAAGATAGTATATGGATTGACTTTAGCTGGTTTAAAGTAATTGACATCAGAATAACCTGCAGGACCAGTTTTTTCATTAGGGTCAAGGGAGGCGACAATGTGTATTGACATTTCATTACTGCTTAATACTTTGAATATATTATCGCATTCCTCTATCTTAGGGCTATATTGAGATAAATTAAGAGCATATTCAACTAAAGCGTTAGTAAGTGTATCCGAAATATTAAGGTTGTCATTACATCCTTTTAATGAAGCGAGAGTGTTCCAATGCCAGCTTTGCCATTTTAAAGGTTCTGCAGGGTAATAAGCCGACCAGGGGTTAAAAACTTTTTTAGAGATGGAATCAAGACAATTTAGAGTTGGAATTGATCCCTGTGGAATAGTAATAATACCTTCGTTAAAAGCATTGAAAAGGCAGGCAGCGAAATCATTGTCAGGTCCGGTTTGAAAATAAGGAGGATTGGTCCAGGACATAATTGTGCAATCTCCTGAAGTTTTAATACTGAGTTTAGCCGAAAAACTATTTCCTGCCGGAATAACAGGTATATAAAACGAATAAACCTTAGCTTTGAAAGCTTCGCCGAAGAGAGTGTCGGTTCTGAAAAAATTGTAATTAGTATCAATTCCTGCATTTAAACCGTTATCTATTGCATATTTTGAATGATTAACAGTAATATTATTGAATTTAATTTCAAAATTATCAATATCAGGGACAGCAATCCAGACAGGCACGCCGAGAGCGTCAATATTGCCGTTATTGCCATAATTAAGTGAATAATCCTGCCACGCATTTAAAAGTATATTTTGCCTCCCGGAGATATTCACCCAAGGTTCGGGAGCTCTGGTTTCAACAATGTTAAAACCATTAGGGTACACCCATTCTTCTTCATTAGGTACTTTAACGACAACATCATAAGAGCCGAGCGTTTTGCCATTAAAATCAAATATAGCCATAAGCGTCCCGGAATTTAGAAATCTGACTGAATCCCCGAAAATATCATCCTGTCCTTCTCTATGTAAATAGAAATCCGAGCCTTCCTTGAAACCGCCTCCATTAATATAAACAGAAACTTTACCCTTGTTGCCTGCTGAATTAGGTACAACCGAACCTATACCTTTTATAGTTATAACTTTTTTAAAAGTATCTATTGCAAAATTATTAGCAGCGGCAAGAGCAACCAAATAATCGCCCGGTTTTTGATATTGATGAACGGGTGAATTGAGAGAAATTAAGGGGGTGTTATCGCCGAAGTTCCAAAAATAATATTTTGCAAATATTGATTTATTGGTGAAAGAAACTATAAATTTACCGTCATTATTGCTTATAATAGCATCAAATGCAGCTTTTGGCTTAATTTTATATGAATACATAACACTCCATAAACTGTTAGTATCTTTAAACATAAAATTAATAGTATCTTTACCTTTATAAAATTCAGAGATACTAAAAGGATGTAAAATGTAAGCAATTTCAGCAGGTTTAGTTAGTTTTACCGTAGTTTTAACAGCAGGGTTATTTCGCCACCAGTATTTATACTCGGTAATAAAATTGCAAGGGGACTTTTGACAAATATTTTCTATAGGTTGAGCAATAACTTTTATATTAACGAATAAAATTGTATCCTGCGGTGAACTACCCTCTGTTGATATATGCGAAATATGAGGATTATAAGGAACAGCGCCCTCTTTATAAGGTTGGTCTGATCCATATATGCCGGCGTCAGTTCCATCATCTCCGAAGTTCTTTGCAGGTGATCCTGATATGATATGGTAATCATCTTTTTCATTGTAAGTCAAACCCGACTGTTTTACAAATAATTTATTTGTATTTATTGAATATAGCGAATTAGTAATACTTTTAGCAATGCCATTCCCTAAATTAATTCTTAAAGAGTCAGCAGTAAATATATTATTAATAAATATATTATTATAACTACCGCAAGGACCTTCTTCGCATTCATATTCCGGTCTTGAAAAAGTGGAATCAATTAGAAAAATATTGTTTTTAAAAATAACATTGCTTATTTCAATCATTTTGCCTGAAGTTAAAGAATACATAAAAATATTGTTTTCAACTAACCCTTTAGACATATAATTTAGAGGACCCTGAAAAATATTTCCTTTAATTATTATATCAGCTACTCCACCAATATCACAAGAATTTCTAATGATATTGTTATATATTATTACATTATTATATTTTAAAGTATCATTAATAAATTGTGCATTATGCCCGCCATTGAAATTAATACTGTCCATATTACACCTTCTGATAGTTATGTTTTCGGCTTTACCTGGATATGTAAATTCTATATTTTTATTAATATAAAGACCCTCAATTAGAACGTTATTAGCACCGGACCCAATTATTATACTACTATTTATCCATGTAGATCTGGTTATTTTAGTAGAATCAGTAAAATGTCCAGCTCCAATTAATTTAATGCTTTTATTTATAGTACCAATATCAAATATACCGCCTGGTAAATAAACATAATCATTATCCTTAGCAAATGCAATCGCATCATTAGCATCAATAAAATGAAACATTTCTCCAGTTGATTTAACAACTACAATATCTTTAAATTTTTTATTACCTGGAGGACCTGGAGGAGGGCATTGCGGTTGGGCTTTTAATACTATTAAAAGGCTTATTAAACTTATCAGACCTAAACGAACGTATATTTTTTTCATAATAATTAAAATTAAATCATTAAACCACAAAATTAAACGAAATTATTCAATAAGTGGATACGATAAATAGAACTATTTTGCAAAAATTGATATATATCATAAAAAAGCTTGTTTTTTATAAAAATTCAGCTATAAATTTGATTAATTTTAAATATGTTATTTTTAAATTAAAAGGTTTTCAAAACTTGTTAGGTTTTTAGACCAAAAACTTTACTTAATAAACAAAGTTTTAGGGAGTATTAACATAGTTTTGATTTAACGTTTATTTAAGGACGAGTTCTTTTTCCCAGCGGGCGATCACTGCAGTGGCGAGACAGTTGCCGATAACATTGACCGAAGTCCTTGCCATATCCATCAGTTCGTCTATGCCGAGAATAATATAAATAGGCCAGGCAGGTAAGCCGAAGCTGGTTGCAGTTGCTAAAAGAAAAACGAGAGAGGCTCTTGGAACGCCTGCAACTCCTTTACTGGTGAGCATCAGTGTAAAGGCTATTAATATTTGTTTTTCTATGGATAAATGGATGCCGCTCACCTGAGCAACGAAGATAGTGGCGAGCGTTAAATAAAGTGATGTGCCATCTAAGTTAAAGCTATAACCTGTAGGCATTACGAAAGCGACAATTTTACGGGGTACGCCAAATTCTTCCATTCGTTCCATTGCTATTGGCAAGGCGGATTCCGAACTCGTAGTTGCGAAAGCAAGAGTTACCGGCTCTGATATAGCTTTTATAAATCGTCTTACAGGTATTCTAAAGATTAAAGCAACGGGTAATAATATAAATAAAAGAAAAGTTATCAGAGCGACATAGAGGGTGGCGAGCAGTTTGAACAGGTTAAATAAAATGTCAAGTCCCATATTGCCGACACTGTATGCTATTGCAGCAAATACAGCGAAAGGAGCGAAATACATAATAAGTTGAGTGAATTTGAACATTGTCTCAGCAAGGGCTTCTGAAAACCTGAGCATTGGGCTTTTAAACTTATCTTTTAACAGTGCGACAGTTATACCGAAAATGAGGCTAAATACAACTATTTGCAGCACCTGACCTTCGTAAATAGCTTTTGCAATATTTTCAGGGAAAACGTGTAATATAAGGTCGCTACCGTGCAGCGCTACTACCTGAGCTATGTTTTCTTTATGCATATCAGCAGGTATTTTAACGCCTATACCTGCAGCGCTGAGATTTATAGAAATTAAGCCTATGAAAAGTGCGAGTGTTGATACTATTTCAAAATATAGCAGCGATTTCCATCCCATTCTACCTACCTGTTTTAGGTCAGAATGACCCGCAACCCCAACAACAAGTGTTGCAAAAAGCAGTGGTGCTATTATAGTTTTTATCAGTCGCAGGAATATTTTACTAATAACCTGCAGGTTAATTGCTATGCCCGGTATATCATGCCCGAAGACAATGCCAACAATCATACTTAACAGTATCCAGGTAGTAAGTGATTTTTTATAAATAGCATAGCCTAAAAGTCCTGCGACTGCGAACCATCTGCCCGCAAGCAGGATATAAGGATTTATTGTAATTATATTGTAATGATTAATAAGGCTAAGGGTTGACACTACAAAAAGCAGGCTTAGCAGGAAAATTAGAAAAGCAGCGGGGACTTTTTTATGTTCTGTTTTGATTGAAGTCATCAGGAAAGTTTTGATTTATTTGTAAAGGACAAAAATAAAATAATTTTCTGAAATAAGAGCTTTGGGTAATTTATTCTGAATTATTTACAATTATGAAGTAACTCTAAAAAAGTATCTAAAATTAGACAAAGCATGGACGCTTCGCCTAACGGTTAATGTGAGGAAACTATCTACTTTTACCCCTTACCTAAAGAGGCTGTGTAAAAATGATTTTACACAGCCTCTTTAGCTCGTGGATTAAGATTACTCCTGACAATCGGGCATTAGCCCAATATTTATAACTAATTAAGGATTTTTAGTTTAATCGGATAATTATTATAAAAGCCCTTTTTCTTTAATTATTCTGAGTGTATCTTTAGCAATTACTAATTCTTCGTTAGTAGTAATTATCATTACTGTTGTTTTAGAGTTTGGTTTTGTGATAATAACATCTTCAGCTCTATGTTTTATATTTTTTTCTTTATCA
>JAGODS010000146.1 GCA_017998135.1 Bacteroidales bacterium | reverse complement strand
TAAATTGCTAATCTTCAAAAAGAAAATAATTTGTTATTTTTGCAAATATTAATATTGACAATAAAGTTGCATTTATGACTTGAATTAAGCATTGTTTAAGCAGTTTCATAAATAAGATGATAATTTTACAAACTTTGTTGAAAAAACGAAATGAATATAAAGGTTTAGATTTAAAATCAATATATTAATATAATGTTAGAACTAAAGAATAAACATATAAGCGAATATTTGCAGAAGGTAAAAAGTGCAAATAAGGAACTCACAAAAAAGGAGGCGTTTAAAGACTTGCTTAATCGTCTTTATTTTGGCGATAATGAAATAACAAAAATAATTGATGAGATAACTGCCGGAGCGGAACGAACTGTTGTAAATATTCCCCGCAAAGATAAATTTCACAGAGGCAGCGCCGATACACTTTATAATAAAATAATTATTGAATTTGAGAATGAATTAAAAGTTTCATTGAATCATTGCAAAGAACAATTATCGGGTTACTTTTTAGGGCAGTTTAATACAGGCGAAGGATATAATTTTACTTTAATAGCTTCTGATTTTATTAATTGGAAAGTTTTTGCTCCAGATGTCTCGCAACTTGATATTTTGGAAACAATAACAGAAGATAAATTAATTCTTAATGAAGTAATTTCAGCTTCATTTACTCTTACAGAAAACAATATTGAGGATTTTTACTTTTGGATAGATAGATTTTTGTTTAAAGAAGAAAAGCAAAAAGCTACTTTAAAGAGAATAGAAGAAGCCTTTGGTTATCAAAGCAATGTTTTTATTGAATGTTTCAGGGAGATGTCAAAGCATTTCCAGGATATAAAAAAATACGGGGAGATTCAGGTTTCTTATGAGCAATGGAAAAAGTTTTTAAGTATTGCTTATGGTTCTTTTGATGCAAGTGAAAATAATTTTCTTATTCATACTTATCTTTCTGTGTTTTCCAAAATGCTTGCATACTCTATTTTTAGCAATGATGATTATATAAATGATGACGAAATGCTTGGTATAATTGATGGAAGCATTTTTCATAAATATAATATTCGTAATTTTGTGGACAATGATTTTTTTTACTGGATAAAAAATGAAAAGAGTTTTAAGGCTCTGAAAAAGGTATTTAGAATAATATCACAGGAAATTTCAACTTATGATTTTCAGGATGTTGAAGAAGATATTTTAAAAGGCGTTTATCAGGAGTTAATTGATTTGGATACGCGTCATTCTTTAGGAGAGTATTACACTCCCGACTGGCTTTGCGAAAGAATAGTTAAAGAGTTTAGTTTTAAGCAAACTGATAAAATTTTAGATCCTTCCTGTGGCAGCGGCTCCTTTCTTCGTGCAGTGATACACAGAATCAAAAAACAGCATTCCAATATTTCAGTGGAACAACTTAACGAAAACATTTTTGGTATAGATATACACCCGCTTTCAGTTCAGATAGCAAAAACAACTATGCTATTAGCTTTAGGAAAGGAAATATTAGAATCTAAGAAGCCTATACATATTAATATTATTCTGGCTAATACATTATTAGCGCCAGAAGGGGTTGAAAGCTTGTTCGGTAATGATTTTAAACTAAAAATTGATAAAGATGAATATTTATTAAATACACAAATTCTTGAAGAAATAGATTTGTTTGATGAGGGCTTGGAAGTGTGCGAAGAATTGGCTGAACAAACTCTGAATCGTAGAGAAGAAAATGAAATAGTATTTGAAAATATTTTAAGAAAAAAGTTTCCGAAAAAAGGCTTTAATGGTAATATTACAAGTGGGTTTTATAATATTTACCTCGGTCTTAAATCAGTCAAAGAAAAAGGGAGAGACAGTATCTGGAAATTTATTTTACAGAACATTTATAAGCCTTATTTTCTGCAACAGAAATTTGATTATATAATAGGTAATCCGCCCTGGTTTACATACAGTTCAATAAAGAACGAAGAATATCAGGATATTCTTAATGAACTTGCAGTAAGCTATAATGTAAAGCCCGAAAATAAAGCTAATTATCCGCATCTTGAAATTGCAGCAATATTTTTAGCTCATTGTAGTAACTATTTTTTAAAAGAACAGGGAGAAATAGCTTTTGTAGTGCCTCGAAGTTTTTTTAGTGCCGACCATCACGACAATACAAGAAGTGGAAAAACAAAGGGCTTTCGGTTAAAACAATTCTGGGATTTGCAGAATGTTTCTCAGCTTTTCCGTATTCCCTGCGGAGTATTATTTGCGGTAAAAACAAGTGGAAAACGAGCTTTACCCGCTTCGGGTTTGACAGGAAAAAGTTTTACAGGTATTTTGCCGGCTCATAATTGTAATTGGAAGACAGCAGAAAAAAAACTTTCGGAGAAGGAGGAAAAATATTTTTATGTACAACAAGGCAAAGCTTCAGCTCTGTCTAACCATAAAGTAAAAAAACAAAACAATATAAACCCATATAAAAATCTGTTTAAGCAGGGAGCAACAATAGTACCGAGAACTTTTTACTTTGTTGAACTAAATCAGGAAAAGCCTCCTGATTTTAAAGATAGAATTATAAACATTAAGACGCCTGAAGCAATATTTGCTGAAGCTAAAAAACCCTGGAAAGGGGAAATTTTTAAAGGGCAGATTGAAAGTCAGTTTTTGTTTTACAGCGCTCTTTCAAAAAGCATTCTGCCTTTTGCCTTATTTAAGCCCAATCTTGTTGTTCTTCCTATAACTATAGAGCATAATAAAGCAAAGTCTAAGAATGAAATTAAATTATTTTCTTTTAATGAAATCAGAAGAGAAGGCTATTTAAAAGCGTCTAAATGGTTTGAAAATAAAGAAAATATCTGGAATATTTTAAAAACGGAAAAGAACAAAAAAATATCAAGTGAAAACTATCTCAATTGGCAAAATAAATTAACCGACCAAAATATCAATTCTAAATATTTAGTACTTTACAATTCATCAGCCAAAGATGCAAATGCTACAGTTGTTATTAGAAGTGAATTAGATTTAGAATTTATTGTTGAAAGCAAGGCTTATGTTTTTTATACAAATATTTTAAAAGAGGCATATTATCTTACTGCTATTCTTAACTCATCAATTACAAACCTAATGATGAAAGATTTTCAAACTAAAGGCTTATTTGGAGCAAGAGATGTGCATAAGAAAATACTTGATATTTATTTTCCTAAGTTTGACGAAAATAATGAACTTCACAAAAAACTTTCCTCAATAAGTATAGAAGCTCATAAGAAAGTTAAAAATTATTTAAAACAGAACCCTCCGCAGCAGGAATTAACAGCTATGCATTTGGGACGTTTAAGATTAGCCATCAAAAAACATCTTACTGTTGAGTTTAAAGAAATAGACAAATTAGTGAAAAAAATTATCTGATAAAATATTTTTTGTCAATTATAATAAGGGCATCTTTAAATCTTTCGTTTTTACTCTTAAAATTTTAGGAGAGTTTGCCTTTTGCTTTAGCCAACGATTCAAGGCCGAGCTTAAATAATAATAGGTTTAAAGAAGTCCTCCTCATAAAAACACTAAAATAACAGCTTTTATAAGTTATAAAAAGATTTAGGTTTATTGTTGGTTCAACAATGAAATTTTAGGATGTTTTATACAAGACTATACAAAAAATCTGCTTAATTGCTGTTTATTTTAGAGAGAGCCAGATGGTATTTTCGGGCAAAGGCGATGTGCTGGGCAAGGGTTGAAGAGTAGTTGTGATAGCCTGAGAAGTCATCTTTGGCGCAGAAATATAAATAATTAGTATTAGAATGATTAAGCACCTGGTCAATAGCAAGGGGTTCTGGCATAGTGATAGGACCTGGAGGTAAGCCCGGATATTTATAAGTATTATAAGGCGAATCAAATTCAAGGTGTTTGTTTAAAACTCTTTTAATTGAGAAGTCGCCAACAGCATAGATAACGGTAGGGTCCGCCTGTAAAAGCATTCCTTTTCGCAGTCTGTTAATATAGATGCTCGCCAATACAGGCATTTCGTCAACTTTATTAGTTTCTCGCTGAATTATGGAAGCTAAAATACTAACGTCAATAGGTGAAAGACCAATAGATGCAGCTTTCTTTCTTCTTTTATCATTCCAGAAATTATTGTATGATTTATAAATTTTATTAAAGAAACCTAATGCAGATGTGTTCCAGTAAAATTGATATGAATCAGCTATAAACATAGCCATCACGTTTTCTTCATTAAAACCATATTGTCTTATAAATAAAGTATCATTAATTAATGAATTCAGAGAAAACTCATCAAATTCAAGCAAAGGAGCTACAAAAGCAACTAACTGTTCTTTATTGCGCAGATTATTTAAGATAAGCCTGACAGGCTCCTGTTTTCCAGACCTGAGAAGGTTTATTATCTGATTATTGTTCATACCCTTTGTTAATAAGTAACGACCAGGTAATACTTTCTTTTGATAGTTTTTTTTGTCTGCGAGCCAGGAGAAAAGTTTTTCATTATTAATCAGTTGTTTGTTTTTTAAAATACTAACAACAGCAGGAAAGTTGGTATTGGTGGGTATTTCAATATAAGTGTCTTGCCTGACAACGGGTTGGCGTATCATCTGATATAGAAGATATACCAAATATAAAGCTGAGAAAAAGACTAAAATAAAAGTAACGAGTGTAATCTTGTATTTTTCAAAAAAACGCATATCTATTGTAAAATTTTCTGGAGCAGATATTCATCTTTCCATTCATTATTAATAAAAAGCCATTGTTTTTTTAGTCCTATGACCTGGAAGCCGGCTTTTTGAAAAACATTAAAACTTATTTGGTTGTCAGCGGTTATGTTGCAAAAGAGTTGATGCAGATTAAGAACTACTTTAGAATAATCAGAAATCAGTTGAATGGCTTCAAAACCGTAACCTCTCTGCCTGTAATTTTTGATAATCATAAGACCAATACCTGCCCGTCTGTGTAAAGGTTCATAATCAAATAAGTCAATGCAACCAATGCTTTTATCATCATCAATAGTATCATTAAGGTCAATCATCAGTCGCAGTTGTTTAATAGCAAAGATGTCCTGCTGGGCGTTAAGTACATATTGTTCAAGAGTGAAACGCGAAAAAGGGGTAAGGGTGTTGCTTAGTTTCCAGAGCGACATATCATTTTCCCACTGGTAAAGCAAATTAATATCTGACGGCTCAAGAGCCCTGAGATTTATATTTTCCCCTCTCATAAATTATTTTTTAATGCGCTACAAAAGTATTAAAATTTTTTTACACTTAGTTTTTTTAATTATTAACATTAATAGCCATAACCTATAGGTACTGGTTAGATTTATGCCTTGACAATTGGGCTTTAGTCCTTTATTTATTAATAATTCAGGTCAAATCATCTTAAATGGTATTATAGCGAATGCTTCGCTTAGTGGCAAAACTAAATAACTGTATTATTGAGATTAAATTAGTATTTGTTCCGGGTTGAACTCTAATAAACTAAATATATTCTTATTTATTTCATAAAACTCTTTGAGTTGTTTAACATTATGAACTTTAATTTTTTTATAGATATTTTTTCTGTGAGAGCAGACAGTATGCTCGCTTCTGCTTATTATGTTGGCTATTTCTTTTACTTTAAATCCCTGACATAAATATTTAATAATTTTCATTTCAGCTAAGGTAAGTATAATAGTTCCTTTGTCAAAATTATATAAAATATACTTACTGTTAATTACTTCAAGACAATCTTCACAATATTCCGTTTTACTCAAAGGAGTAGCGACGCCGAGCAATATAAAAGGATTTGAATTATTATCGTATCTTAGTACAGCGCCTTCAGACCTGAATAACCTTATATCTTTTTTATTATAATTTGAAACCACGATACTCGTATATTTTATCCCAGCCTTTATTAACCTCTCTCTTCTTTCTATAATGTCATTATTTTTATCATACAACCAATCTTTAATTATAACATAACCACTGTTGTTAAATTCATCAATTGTCATATTTAATTCTTTCAGGCATTTTGCATTAGCCCATTTTAGCTTATAATCGCTTCCGAAAATAAATAAACAGGCATCCAGCTTATCAATAATATCTAATAACAACCTTACTAAACTGCATTCAATAATCTCGCCCTGTTCTTTTTCTATCAGTTCAATAAGCTCTATCAAATGTTTATCACAATATTTCATTTTTTCGCAATGCATAATATCTTTTTTGGGCAAAATAAAATAATATTTTTTATTTACTCTATAAAAATACCCTAAAAATACCCCTTTTTTTTTGTTTTTATTAAAAAATTTACATATATTTTTGCATTTTAATTTTATAATTTAATTGTTATGTCATTCA
>JAGODS010000145.1 GCA_017998135.1 Bacteroidales bacterium | reverse complement strand
TTCTTTTTTAGTATCTATCGGATTAATTATCGGCTTGTCAGAATTCTGACAACCTGATTTTTTATCTCCGCCTGTTAAACTTAAATTTTCCTTCGCCTTCGCTACAAACAAACCTTTATAAACCAGCTTTACAGAATTCTGTAAGGCTGATAAATTATATTTTGTTTTATAGTTCTTATGTTTCATTGTTGTTAAGTTTAATTATAACATAATGAATAATTTTTCCTGTTTAATAGTTCGGTTTGTTCGGCTGTGAATTGCATATATTTATTACTATCAAATAGAGCGTTGTCGTTAATCTTATTAATTTTCTTTATTAGCCTGTGTGTTGGTACACTTACAGGGTTGTGTTTTTCATTTCTGATATTATGAGCTATATAATAAAATTTATCCTTTATTTCTAAATTGTTGTGTTGTTTATGTAAATACCTTTTTTCTAATTTATAATAAATATTTATATCATGCAAATAATAATAGTTCAATCCTGTTACACTTAAAAATTTACTTTTTCCTTTTTGCATAGAAATATTTAAACCGGTAACCGGACAAAGTTTTAATTTTTCCTTTTCTCCTAAATGCTCTTTTTTATAATTTTCTATTATCTGAAATATCGTTGTTAGTATATTAAATAATTCTAAAGTTGAAGGTAACGAATTACAACTATATACAAGTTTGGAATTCGTTACCTTGTTTTGCTGTTTAATGTCTTGGAATTCGTTACCTTTTATTTGTGTTAATTCGCTGTATTTCTGATTAATAAGATTAATGGTATCTTCCTTAATTTTGCCTGTAGAAAATTTATTATGTGTTTCGTTGTATTTTTCTAATGTAGAATAATACTTTTTTTTCGCTGAATAATAGTTTTTATCCTTATTGCCGTTTTTATAATTTAGTGAGTTCGGTTTAAGGTCTTGCCAATATGCAAAACTACGTCCATTTGATAATATAAGACGTTCTGTTTTGTTTATTCGCTGCGGTTGGTTGTCTATATTATAAATTAAACAATCGTTTATTGTAGCTGTTAATAATGCCTGCATTTTTGAATATATGTTAATATTCTTTAGGTCGCCCAGTGTCTTTAATCGTATATTGTTTTGATTAAAATATTTCATTGATACAACTTTAATTTCACATCGGAGGACGTTGTCAGGTATGGAATATTGTTTTTGTTTGTTGTAAATCTTAATATAATAGTCGCTATGTGTACACTCTTTGCCGCTGCATTCCCTATCGGTTGAAACATTGTACGGTTTGAATTGCTCTCCTTTGTGCATTATTAGGCTATTTATAAACCTGTCAGGGTTGAAGGTTGTTATTATATTAACGCCATATTCAAGGTTGTTGAGTTCGCTGGTCAGGTCAATATTATAAACTGTTTCAAGGGTGTTGAGGACGCTGCATATATTATCATAACTAAAATCGTTGTGGTTGTGCCTGCCTGCGTTGTAATACTTATGAAGGCTGCCGCTTAGTTTAATGTTATCGTTCTTAATCGTAAATTCTAACCCGTCCCGCTGTGCGAATTGTGAAATAATCTCCCCCGCACTATTAACGTTCTTTGTTGCCTGTATATAGTCGGCAAATACCGGAGCCGTTAGCCTGGTTTTTAAATTAAGTATTTTAATGCCATCTATCATTGTAACTTACTTTTGTTTCATAAAATTATCAATATCCTTTTTATGAAATCTAATTGCGCTGCCAATTCTCAAAGGTTTTAATAATCCTTTTTTCATATAACTATCAATGGTCTGTCTTGTAACCTTTAGGAGTTTAGCCACTTCGTTAATAGTAAAAAGTTCGTCGCCGCCTTCCTGGTGCTGCGGTTGGCTTTGTGCTGTGAATTGCTGTAATCCTTCTATAATAGCAGTTTTAATTAAGTTTTCTAACTCGGTAGCCTTTAAAATTGTTAATGGTTCATTCATAATATAAGAATTATATAAATTTTTGCAAAGATATATAATATTTTTTTAACTAACTTTATTTAATTGTAAATATATATATATATTTATATCTGTTGATAACCTTACATATTTGTATTAACTAACTAATAATAAAATTATTAGTGTTAAAAAAAATTGTTGATAAATTGTTGATAAATTGTAGATAATTATTTTTTATCCGCTATTATTTTGCGATGCTTGTGGGTTGAATTGTTGATAACCTTACATAATTACAATTTTTAATAAACTTGTTGGTTTATATCTGGGCTGGTGCGGTCTCTTAATCATTTAATAAAATTCTTTAAAAAGTCTAATCGGAGTTAGTATAATGGAGTTATACTAAAACTATATTCTTATTGCGCATACTATATAAATATAAACACTCCCCCGCTGCACTCATACCAAATACAAAAGTGCTAAACCGTATTATACCTTAGCCTTATTTAATATAATCTTTGTTTTAAAGAATGTATATTATTAATTACAATAAATAACTATTTTCGTTAATTGGTGCGTTACCTTGCATTAATTATCTTTTAATGGCTATATAATACCACTTTTTAATTATCGTTCGGCAAATCGTTTTATTTTGCGTTATCCTGTTTTATTTCTGTATTTTTCAGGTTAGCCCTGTTTATGCCGTCCCGCCTCCGCTGTTATCTTTTGCACTACATTTTTTTGAATTAGTTTTTTACTGACAAAGTGGCAAATATATAGAAAACGTTTATATGTTACCTTTTTACAAAAATTTAAGTTCTTAATTTACAGTAAGATAATATATTTTTCCCCATAATAGCTATTATGTTAAATAGACGTTATTTTTATCTGTATATCCTTACAGTAACAAGGTAAATGGCAATATTATTATTGAAAATTTCATTGTATTTTTATTGAAAAAAACATTGATAAATATCAATCTTTTATTTTAGTTCTTTTTCTAAACTTAGATTAAGTTTTTTGATTAATTCCTGTTTTGATTTGACTGATAATTTTTCTAATTCCTTATCGCTATATTCCTCCAGTGGTTTATGTACGTGTTCTATTACTATATTAAATGGTGTTTGCTCTTGCTCAGGTTCTTTATATTGCAATGGTGCGACTACATATCTAATTAAATCTTTATAGAATGATAGTTTATCCCTTGCGTCCATCTTGACCCATAACTCAGTAACTTCATTAAAGTTATTATCTAAAAATTCCTTTATTGCTGTGCGGAGGTCTGTAGTTATCTTATTAGGTTTGCCCTTTGCCCTCCCCTTCGGGTTGCCGCTAACTCCTTTTTTAAATTTCATTGTGTTTATAGATTAAAATTAATAATTGCCTGTTTTATATGCGCTGTATTGCATTATCTTTTTAAAGTTAATATGTAGTGCTATTAAATTATAAGTTCGTTAATCTGTTTTATTTCTGTATTTTTCAGGTTAGCCCTGTTTATGCCGTCCCGCCTCCGCTGTTATCTTTTGCATTGTGTTAATCTTTATAATTATCATTTAATCAATTTATTATCCGTTTGGTTTGCGTTTGGTTTGCGTTTGGTAAATCTTTATAATTAGCATTCTATCAATTAATTATCTGTGTTAATATGATATGATTATGATATGATATTTTTAGGCTCTTTAGTTTCCTTGCTGTCTGTATTGCCTCCGCTCTTTATGTTTATTCTTTTGTTTATAGTTCTAACTATACCAATGAAGATTATTAGTATAATTAAGATTAGTATTTGAATTGTTGTTGTTGTTGTTATCATTTAGTTATATTTTAAATTGTATCGTGTGAAACATCTGCAATTTTTGATATTTCTTTTTTGGTATCTATCGGATTAATTATCGGCTTGTCAGAATTCTGACAACCTGATTTTTTATCTCCGCCTGTTAAACTTAAATTTTCCTTCGCCTTCGCCACAAACAAACCTTTTAACTCCAGTGCTAACTCCGCCCGCTGAAATGCTGATAAATTATATTTTGTTTTATAGTTCTTATGTTTCATTGTTGTTAAGTTTAATTATAACATAATGAATAATTTTTCCTGTTTAATAGTTCGGTTTGTTCGGCTGTGAATTGCATATATTTATTACTATCAAATAGAGCGTTGTCGTTAATCTTATTAATTTTCTTTATTAGCCTGTGTGTTGGTACACTTACAGGGTTGTGTTTTTCATTTCTGATATTATGAGCTATATAATAAAATTTATCCTTTATTTCTAAATTGTTGTGTTGTTTATGTAAATACCTTTTTTCTAATTTATAATAAATATTTATATCATGCAAATAATAATAGTTCAATCCTGTTACACTTAAAAATTTACTTTTTCCTTTTTGCATAGAAATATTTAAACCGGTAACCGGACAAAGTTTTAATTTTTCCTTTTCTCCTAAATGCTCTTTTTTATAATTTTCTATTATCTGAAATATCGTTGTTAGTATATTAAATAATTCTAAAGTTGAAGGTAACGAATTACAACTATATACAAGTTTGGAATTCGTTACCTTGTTTTGCTGTTTAATGTCTTGGAATTCGTTACCTTTTATTTGTGTTAATTCGCTGTATTTCTGATTAATAAGATTAATGGTATCTTCCTTAATTTTGCCTGTAGAAAATTTATTATGTGTTTCGTTGTATTTTTCTAATGTAGAATAATACTTTTTTTTCGCTGAATAATAGTTTTTATCCTTATTGCCGTTTTTATAATTTAGTGAGTTCGGTTTAAGGTCTTGCCAATATGCAAAACTACGTCCATTTGATAATATAAGACGTTCTGTTTTGTTTATTCGCTGCGGTTGGTTGTCTATATTATAAATTAAACAATCGTTTATTGTAGCTGTTAATAATGCCTGCATTTTTGAATATATGTTAATATTCTTTAGGTCGCCCAGTGTCTTTAATCGTATATTGTTTTGATTAAAATATTTCATTGATACAACTTTAATTTCACATCGGAGGACGTTGTCAGGTATGGAATATTGTTTTTGTTTGTTGTAAATCTTAATATAATAGTCGCTATGTGTACACTCTTTGCCGCTGCATTCCCTATCGGTTGAAACATTGTACGGTTTGAATTGCTCTCCTTTGTGCATTATTAGGCTATTTATAAACCTGTCAGGGTTGAAGGTTGTTATTATATTAACGCCATATTCAAGGTTGTTGAGTTCGCTGGTCAGGTCAATATTATAAACTGTTTCAAGGGTGTTGAGGACGCTGCATATATTATCATAACTAAAATCGTTGTGGTTGTGCCTGCCTGCGTTGTAATACTTATGAAGGCTGCCGCTTAGTTTAATGTTATCGTTCTTAATCGTAAATTCTAACCCGTCCCGCTGTGCGAATTGTGAAATAATCTCCCCCGCACTATTAACGTTCTTTGTTGCCTGTATATAGTCGGCAAATACCGGAGCCGTTAGCCTGGTTTTTAAATTAAGTATTTTAATGCCATCTATCATTGTAACTTACTTTTGTTTCATAAAATTATCAATATCCTTTTTATGAAATCTAATTGCGCTGCCAATTCTCAAAGGTTTTAATAATCCTTTTTTCATATAACTATCAATGGTCTGTCTTGTAACCTTTAGGAGTTTAGCCACTTCGTTAATAGTAAAAAGTTCGTCGCCGCCTTCCTGGTGCTGCGGTTGGCTTTGTGCTGTGAATTGCTGTAATCCTTCTATAATAGCAGTTTTAATTAAGTTTTCTAACTCGGTAGCCTTTAAAATTGTTAATGGTTCATTCATAATATAAGAATTATATAAATTTTTGCAAAGATATATAATATTTTTTTAACTAACTTTATTTAATTGTAAATATATATATATATTTATATCTGTTGATAACCTTACATATTTGTATTAACTAACTAATAATAAAATTATTAGTGTTAAAAAAAATTGTTGATAAATTGTTGATAAATTGTAGATAATTATTTTTTATCCGCTATTATTTTGCGATGCTTGTGGGTTGAATTGTTGATAACCTTACATAATTACAATTTTTAATAAACTTGTTGGTTTATATCTGGGCTGGTGCGGTCTCTTAATCATTTAATAAAATTCTTTAAAAAGTCTAATCGGAGTTAGTATAATGGAGTTATACTAAAACTATATTCTTATTGCGCATACTATATAAATATAAACACTCCCCCGCTGCACTCATACCAAATACAAAAGTGCTAAACCGTATTATACCTTAGCCTTATTTAATATAATCTTTGTTTTAAAGAATGTATATTATTAATTACAATAAATAACTATTTTCGTTAATTGGTGCGTTACCTTGCATTAATTATCTTTTAATTATTATGCCGCTCCTTATAAAATCGGTTCTTATATCCTTCTTTTTTACCTGTGTTCTTTAGGAGAAATAAGATTAATTGTTTTCAATTTTGAAATATTGTTGTTTGTTTTATCTTTTTATCTAACTCCTCAATTAAA
>JAGODS010000144.1 GCA_017998135.1 Bacteroidales bacterium | reverse complement strand
AGATGAAAGTGAAGTATGGGTATGGGTTTGTTTTTGATATGAGGGGATTTTATGCTGATGAACGTGTGGACGGCGCGTTATGGAATCTCAAAAATCCATTGTATAAATGGATTTTTCAATATTTTAAAAATAAAGAAAAACAATTTTTAACCAAAGCAGATTATATTGTAAGTCTTACTGAAAATGCCAAAAATGAAATACATAGCTGGAAGTATTTGCAAGGTCAGCCTTTGCCCATAGAAGTTATACCCTGTTGTGCAGATATGAGGCATTTTAATATAGCTAATATAGATTTTATTAAACAAAAGGAACTTATAAAATTACTAAAATTAGAACAAATAGATATAATATTAAGTTATTTAGGTTCATTTGGCACCTGGTATTTACCAATAGAAATGTTTACTTTTTTTAAAAGAATGTTAGCAGTTTGTCCTAAATCAAAATTTTTAATTTTATCCCCAGATGCAGAAGAGGATATTATTAAAATTGCTGATAGTTGTGGATTAAGCAAGGATTATCTGATAATAAAATATGCTAAAAGAAGCGAAGTGCCTCTCTATCTAAGTTTAAGCAATCTATCAATTTTTTTTATTAAACCCACCTTTTCTAAAAAAGCATCTTCACCCACAAAACAAGGTGAAACGATGGCTCTTGGAATTCCTGTAATAACTAATGCGGGTATAGGCGATACAGATATGATCTTAAATACTACCTCAACAGGTTATGTTATTAATGATTTTAATGATTCTAACTACGAAAAGGCTGTTTTAGCAATAGATAGCCTGCTTAAAATTCCAAAAGAACAGATAATTGAGGCTGCTAATAAATTTTATTCACTTGAAAAAGGAATTGAAAAATATAATAGTATTTACAATAAAGTAAAATAAAGGTGTTATTCGTTGATATACTTCTCAATAATAAAACCGAATTTTCTTAAATCTGTCCAGTAATTTGGATATGATTTATTAACAATATCAATTTCATCCAATAAAATATAATCAAAAATAGTTGCTAAAGGAGCAAAAGACATAGCTATTCTATGGTCTTTATAGGTTGATATTTCTTTAAATGGAGTTTTGTTAATTTTTGTAAAATTAATTGTTTTGTTTATAAATTCGTCGTTATTAATAGTATAAGTATAGAATCCTAAATTATTCAGGTTTTCAATTATAACTGATAAACGTTTTGATTCCTTAATTTCAAGGTTTTTTAAATTTTTAAGTAAAGTTTTTTGATTAATTGCAGATAAAGTTACTGCTAAGGATGGAAAAAGGTCAGGAGAATTTAATAATGAACACTCAAAAATTAAGTCATTTAAAGAATTTATATTATCTTTTTCAAGTTTAATACCTTTTTTAATTAATTCTGTTTTTATCCCCAAATTTTTATAAATATCTATAACAACTTTATCAGCTTGAATGCTTTTTGTATTAAGTCCTTCAATCTCTATTTCCACTTTGTCAGATAAGATAGCAATCTCAAACCAAAATGAAGCTGATGACCAATCGCCTCCTATAAAAATATCTTTTGATATATATGATTGATTTGGAATAAAAATAGTTCTGTTATCCTCTATTACAGAGATGCCAAAATATTTGAGCATTTCTATTGTTAGGTCAATATATGGTTTTGAAGTTATTTCATTTTCAAGTTTAATAGATAAACCGTTTTTTAATGTTGGCGCAATTAGAAGTAAAGCACTAATAAACTGACTGCTTATATCAGCATTTATTCTGATATTATTTTTTAAATCATTTACTCCTTCTATTAGTAGAGGTGGAAATCCAATTTTATTTATATAATTAATTTTTCCACCAGCGATATTTATAACATCTACTAATAGATTAACAGGGCGTTTGTTTAATTCATCGGTACCTTTTAATAGATATTTGCCTTTATGAATAGATAAATAAGCTGTAAGGAAACGCATAGCAGTTCCGCAATCTTTTATATCAATTTCAATTATTTCATCAGAAGTTTCGTGGTTTTTGATTTTTAGTAAAGCTTGTTCTAAAACTAAAGTGTCTGACGATATAGATAAATTATTTATTTTAAATAGATTTTTACTTAAAGCCTGTATAATTAATGCTCTATTACTCTCACTTTTTGATGGAGGAATGGTAACTTTACCGATAAGATTCTTGTTTTGTCTTATAATTTTATACATTATAAAGCATGCTTAAAAGTTAATATAGTTAACGATTAAGTCTAAATAAAATAATTGTAAATAAAATATTAATCAATGCCAAAAGCCAGTCCCAACATATAAAATTTATAATCTGGAAGATATTTTAGAGAGTGATAGTTATATCCTAAAGTTAAAGCTAATCCTGATTTTAATGGAACAAATAATTCGGTTGAAAATTGCCAACCTCCTGTTAATTTAAACTTTTCATTTTCATCAGTAAGAGTAGCATCATTATTTCTGGAAATTATGTTTTTCATTTCAAAGCCAAAAAATGCACCGCCCTGAAAGGTTATGTTTAAAGGATTGAATAACCTGAAAGTAAGACCTGTTCCAATAGGGATACTGAGGTATCCTAAACAATTGACATTTGTATCGCCTGGTAATCTATTAATTTTATCACCCCAGTAACCTGCTTTACCTCCAAAGTTAATGTCCCAGGATAAGTACTTTTTAATATCAATAAGAGGTAATGCATTGATAAAACTTATACCTCCTGCTTTACTATCGGTTGATAAATTCAAATTTACATTCATCCTGTGAAATAACCGATCTATCTCATATTTCTTTTTGACATAAAAGATATCGTGCTGGTCTTTTTTGCTGTATTGAGCAAATAAAGTAAAGGAAAGAAATAAGAAAGGAATTAAAAAAAAGTATTTAAAAGTCATTAAATTAGAAATGATAATTTTCTTATGATAAATACTTCTTAAGAAATTTAGATTTAGATGAACTCTTTAATTTTTTAATGGCATTTTCTTTAATTTGTCTAACTCTTTCAGCAGTCAAATCAAGTTTTTCACCAATTTCAATATGAGATAGGGGAGGACCACCATTTAATCCATAAAAATATTTAACAACTTCTGCTTCCCTTTTAGATAGAGATTTAAGCAAAGTTTCAATTTCACTTCTTAATGATTCACGAATAAGGATATGGTCAGGATTAGGAACCTCATCATCACTCATTACTTCATACCAGTTTCTGTCTTCGCCTTCAACAAGAGGTGTGTCCATAGAGAAGTGTCTCTGACGGATACGCATAGATTCTTTAACTTCATATTCAGTAGTTTCAAGTTTGTCAGCTATTTCATTAGCAGAAGGTTCTCTTTCATATTGTTGTTCAAGTTCAGAAAAAGTCTTTTTTATTTTATTTATTGTATTAATTCTATTAAGTGGTAATCTTACTATTCTTGATTGTTCTGCTATTGCCTGCAAGATAGCTTGTCTTATCCACCATACAGCATAAGAAATAAATTTAAAACCTTTGGTTTCATCAAATTTAGTGGCAGCTTTAATTAATCCGAGATTACCTTCATTAATTAAATCGGCAAGAGTTAGTCCTTGATTTTGATACTGTTTTGCTACTGATACAACAAACCTTAAATTTGCTTTAGTAAGTTTCTCTAAAGCAGTTTTGTCACCCTCCCTTATTTTTTGGGCAAGAGTTACTTCTTCTTCTGCAGAGATTAAGGGGTATTTTGTTATATCCTGAAGATATTTTTCTATCGGAAGACTACTTCTGTTTGTAAGCTGTTTAACTATTTTGAGTTGTCGCATTTTTTATTTATTCCTATTATTTTCTATATATAACGTTGTTAAAAAAAAAGAGTTGCAAAATTATAACATTTTTTTCATTTTTTTAGATATTTTTTTTTGGTATTTTATAAATGTTATGCAAAAATACAAATTATCAATGATTTAACAATATTATTATATTTTACTATTAAAAAAAATAAATATTTTTGCAGAAATCATAAATATCTTTATATAATGAAAAAAATTAATCTTATTATAGTAGCTTTTATTATACCTTTTATTTTAAAAGCTTATACAGGACAAATAATTAAATCTTTTAATGCTCCAGGTAAATATATAACAGCCATCTGCTATGATGGTAATAATATATGGGCTGCCGACAGGAAAGAGAAGAAGTTGTTTTGCTTAGATAAAGATAACGGTAAAATTATCAGGTCTATTCCTTCGCCTGCATTTTGGACATCGGGTTTAACCTGGGATGGCAAAGCTCTATGGTGTTCTGATGTTAAAGGGGGCTTGCCGCTTTCTGAAAATTACAATGGCATAGTTTATAAAGTGAGCCCTAATGACGGTACTATTTTACAAACATTAAGAGTTCCTGTCAGAAAGATTAGAGGCATTGCCTGGGACTCTAAATATCTCTGGTGCACGGATAATGCTTCTGATAAAATAATGCAGTTTAATGCTGACGATGGTACTGAAATAAGGTCTTTTTCATCACCTGCAGGTGATGCTTATGGGTTAGCTTATGATGGTAAGTATTTATGGAATTCAGATATAGCTTTAAGTGAAATATATATTATTAATCCAGAAGATGGTTCAGTAATTGTTATTGCTGAAGCTCCGGGCGCTTTTACAAATGCTTTGTGTTTTGATGGGCAATATATATGGGCTAACGATTTAAGCAGTAAGAAAATATATAAGCTTGTTGCAATAGATGAAACTAAAACAAGAAGATATGATGAGCAAAAAGCTTTACTTATATATAACCATCAGGTTACAAATTTTGGTAAAGGTGATTTGAAGTCGCTTGATGTTTATTTTGCCATTCCTGAAGAAAGAGATAATCAGCTTATACATTATTCTATCGGTTATTCGCCAAATTTCACTGATATTGTTACTGATAAATGGGGACAGAAAGCCGCCCATTTTAGAATAAACAATTTAAAACCAGGTAATACTAATAATATTGAAATAAAAATTCCTGTTTCTACTTTTAATTTACGCTATTATATTTATCCTGATAAAGTTGGTAAAACAGAAGATATACCTCTTGAAATAAAAAAAATGTTTCTTGCTGACGATGAAAAATATCAAAAAAATAATCCTGTTATCCAGAAAGGCTTAAAGGAAGCTATTGGTGATGAAAAAAATCTTTATTGGAGTGCAAGGAAAATATATAATTATGTAATGTCTCATCTATATTACGAAATGTCAGGGGGATGGAATACAGCTCCTACAGTTCTTGCCAGAGGTAATGGTTCCTGCTCTGAATATTCTTTTGTTTTTATTTCTATGTGCAGGGCTGCAGGCATTCCTGCAAGATATGTAGGCTCTATTTACAGGGAAGCGCCTGTTTTTTATGATGATGCTTTCCATAGGTGGATTGAGATTTATCTTCCCGGTTATGGCTGGATACCTGTTGACCCTACAATTGGCGATAAGAAATCGCCCCGCGAACAAGCTTTATGTTTTGGTTTTGTTAGTAACGAATTTTTTATTACCACACAAGGCGGTGGAGGTTCTGAAACACTCGGTTGGACTTATAATTCTAATGAGCAATATACTTCTGACCCCCAGACTTTTATTACTGTTGATTTCTGGGCTGACTGGCAGGAATTTGAAAAGTAAGTTATTTTTTATTCTGTTTTTTTTCAAAAATCAAATATGAATTATTCAATAAGCCTACTCTTAAAAGTCTAAAATTAATCTAAAATAGTCATTAGAAATTGCTCCCTAATGACTAATTGGGGATAAAGAAAAGTAATTCAAGAATTCTCAAACTATCTCTACAAATGAAACGAAGAGAATGGTTTGTTGGTTTATGGAGTTCTTCCAAAAATATGTCATAGCCCCTTTTTTTTGATTCCTGATTTCTAATGACGGATTTGGATTAAAATATTCCATTAATTCGCTTGGAAATAATTGTTGTAAAATTCTTGATACATTAGAGTTATAATTTTTTATTGCAAAATTATCTCTTGTTTTATTATTCCCCAGATTTTAAACTGCCCCTTAATTAGTTGTGGAAATATTAAAAAGAGAGGAAAATTTAGAGTTGTATTATTTGCCCTGAACAATCTGAATGCTGTAAACTTCGATGTCACCACCGAGAGGTTCAAGGCTAATCCAGTTATTGTCAATTTTAAACCAGCTTTCTTGAGTATTTACCCTGATGATATAGTCATTGACTTCATCATTATCCAGGGTAGTAACCACAAATCCACCACTTTTATCTTCATCTTTACCATAGCTAAGGATAACATTGAATTTGCTTTTACTAAGGTTTTTAGCTTTAATAAGAATAAAGTTATTACCTTTTTTGTCGGTAATAGGAGTGAAGCTGTATTTTTTTGTAGTTTGTTTTTTAATAAGTTCTTTATTAATATCTCCGATAGCTTTTTCGTATTCTTCAGCTCTAAGTATATCATTAATTTCAGCA
>JAGODS010000143.1 GCA_017998135.1 Bacteroidales bacterium | reverse complement strand
TTTTAGGAGAGGGTAAGGGTGAGGTTAAATTTTATTAGTTTTTAGAAGAACATTTTAATAAAAAACCTGACAGATCTTATTAACTGCCAGGTTTTACTGATAGATACTAACTATTTTATAACACCTTTATAAAAAGGGCATCTCTAAAAACTTCGTTTTCCCTCTCCTAATTTTAGGAGAGGAAGGGTGAGGTTAAATTTTTATTAATTTTTAAAAATCCCCTCTATTTTATTCCTAATTTCTTTTTTACTAAAGGCAAAATATCATCTCCAGGTGTTGAATAAAGAAGAAAACCTATGCCTGAATCAAAAATATAGTCATATTTATTCTCTGTTGCAACATCTTCAATAGCTTTTTTTGCTTTATTTATAATAGGTTCCAATAGTTCTTTTTCCTTTTTTTGCATTTCTTCCTGAGCATTTTTCTGAAAATCCTCTATTCTATCCTGCATTGTTTTCAACTCATCCATTCTCGTCTTTTTGATAAGTTCTGTCATTTTACCTTCATTTGCAACATAATCATTATACTTTGTTTCCAACTCAGTTTGCATATTTTTATACTGGGTCTGAAGTTCTTTAGTATATTTTTCTATTTTGGTTTTAGCAGAATCCCTTCCGGGCATTTTTTCCAATAAATCATTTGAATTAATATGACCAAATTTCTTTTGTCCGTTCGCTACATTTATAAAACAAACTAAAGCTATAACAACAATAAAATTAATTATTTTCTTCATTATTTATAATTTTTTAAAATTTAAAAACGTGCAAAAATATAAAATATTTGCAATCCTGATATAAAAATGATTTTAAAACTTTGAAATATCTAAATATTTTCTTTGCTTACGAAGCATATCCTCAATAAAAACAAGCATATCCCTGATTTCATTTAACTGACTGGTTGTATATCCGTTTATATCAGTACAAACTGTGCTAAATTCAAGTTCGTTTATCTTTTCAGGATAATATGTTTTTAACATTTCAAAAAGCTTTTCTAAATTATTACCATCAATTATCTCCTGATTTTCTTTAAGGTATTGCAGGATACGCAATGCGTCAACTTTAGTATGACAAGCCCTGACAAACTGTTTCTCATTTTTATAATTATTTCTTAAAGCTGTCCATAAATCCTCTGTTTTAAATATATTTTTTAGGAAACTGCTCATTTCTGTCTCTACATCATATTTGAAAAGTACTTTAAACTTTTCATACATATTTTTAATATTGTTAAAAAGTCTGAAACTATATAAAGGATAACTATCCCAATCACCTTTACTTCCTTTGATAAGCGATGGACCTGTACCAAAAAGCACCCTGTCAGACATCCTCGTTGCAGGAAACACTTTAAGCTCGTTATAAATCATTATTCTACCGCTTTTAGTCAGTTTCTGAAGAAAATAAAAATCCTCTCCGCACAATACAGGAGTAATACCCCTTATCTTATGATAAATCTTGACACGTAAAGCTATTGCTGAGCCAAGCGCTGTAAACGAATAAGGGCTTCCTATCCTTAAAAGGTTAATCAGATAATTACGTAAATAAAATTCATAGCGCAACATCAGCCTGTCAAGCTCGTCCTGCCCTGTCAGTTTGTGATAATAAGGCAGGTTAAGTGCCGCTGCTTTAGGATACCTGAAAAATTTCTCTGCTATAGTTCTAAACAGTGAAGGACTAAACTCCGTATCAGCATCCATACTAAAAATAATATCATTATCATCGGCTTTTTCAACAGCAGCATCCATCACAATCTTTCTTGCCCAGCCTATACCTCCCTTACCCTTCTGCCAACCTTTACCCTTACTGCTTCTATCTATTACAGTTATTTTAATGTCATCTATCTTGTTAAGATATTCAATTGTTTTAGCATTATCTATACAAATATCTATCCTTGTTTCATCCTCCCACCACCAATCAGGCTGATTAACACATACAAAAACCTCAAAATCGCTGTAATCTTGCTTTCTAAGATAATCAACTGTCTTACTTATATTATCATATTCTTTTAAAACAGGAATAGTAACTAATATTTTCATCTTTAAATTATTTAAGAAAACATAACAGATTTCATAAACTCGTTATATTTATAATCCAAGCTGATAATTATATAACTCAATATATTCAGGTCCCCCAGGCTTAAGAATACTTTCATAAAAAACCAGACTCTTTATATAACAGGATTGAATTAGCCTGTCTGAATGCTTAACTATCACTCTTTCAAAATTTTCCATATTATTTATATATCTTATACTGCCGATTGTCAGATGAGATTTAAAAGGTCGTTTCTCTTTGTTATAACCTATTTGCACCAGACTTTCATCAATATCAGTTACCATACTAATTAAAGATTTATCATTTCTGCTTCCCAACCATAATATTTTTGGCTTAGAATCTCTTTTAAAATAACCTGCACCAAAAATATCCAATCTTATGGCTTTATAATTACCCGATAATTTCTTCAGCAAACTATCTATCAACTCAATCCTCTCAGGTTCAGTATTACCAAAAAACTTAATAGTTATATGATAATTTTCAGTATTAACCCACCTTATATTCTCAGCCCGCAAGTCTATTTTTATTTTATCAATAGTTTCAATAATAGCTTTTTCAGCTTCTATCCTTATACCAAGAAAAACTCTTTTCATTAGATAAATCTTTATTAAATATATCTTCTATCTAAAACTTAGCCCATTAACAAATATTTTAACATAAAATTCCTAAATCCATACTTAAATATATTTACATAACTTAATTAAATATACCTTATTGCATAATTTAGAAAAAATTATATAAAATTGATTCACAAACCAAAAACGCTATGGAGTAAAACAGGACGAAGCGAGGACTCTTCGCCTAACGGTGTGTTTTTTTAAGTACCCGGGGCCGGAATCGAACCGGCACGAGTGTAACCTCATTGGTTTTTGAGACCAACGCGTCTACCTATTCCGCCACCCGGGCTTATTCAATGAACAATGAACAATGAACTAAGAACAAAATGCAAATTTATACATTTAGTTCATTTGAAGATTTATTTTCCTGTTTAATTTGTTTAGGAAATAATTTATTATGAAAGACCAAAATTAAAGAAACTCCTATAGTAATAGATGTATCTGCTATGTTGAAAACTGGTCTGAAAAAGATAAATTCTTCATTTTTAAAAAAAGGAAACCAATCAGGATAATGTCCCTGTAAAATAGGAAAATAAAACATATCAACAACAGCACCATAAAACAACCCAGCATAACCGCCTTCTTTTGGCATAAACTGTGCTATTTTAAAAATACTATCACTATATAAAACACCATAAAAAATACTATCAATAAGATTCCCTATAGCGCCTGCAATTATTAATGAAAGTGAATAAATTAAAAGTTTATGTGCTTTTTTCTTTACTAATCCATACAGATACCAACTTAATAAGCTTATAGCAATAATTCTGAAAAGCACGAGAATAAGTTTGCCATATTGTCCTCCAAATTGCATTCCAAAAGCCATTCCATCATTTTCAATAAAATGAAGAAGAAACCAGTTGCCGAAAACAGAAATTTCTTCTCCCAGCATAAAATTGGTTTTAACCCAAAATTTTAAAATCTGGTCAAAGATTAGAACAGAAAAAATGGTTATAAATACTTTTTTCAATGCCTCTTATAGAATTTTATCAAGATGATTGTTGAAGTTTAGCTTCTATACTAAGTGTCGCATGAGGCACCAAACGTAATCTTTCTTTTGGAATAAGTTTACCTGTAACCCTGCAAATACCATAAGTTTTATTTTCAATACGGATTAAAGCTGCTTCGAGTGATTCTATAAATTTACGCTGTCTTGCGGCTAATTTACCATTTTCTTCTTTAGAGAGGACTTCATTACCATCTTCAAGTACTTTAAAAGTTGGCGAAGTGTCATTAATATCATTTTCATTTTTGTTGGTATAAGCTTCTGTAAGAAGTTGAAGGTCAGTTTTAGCTTCAGCCAGTTTTTTTAGAATAATTTTCTTAAATTCCTGTAATTCTTTATCAGAATACCTTGTTTTTTCATTAGTATTTTCTTTTTTCATAAGATTAAAAATTAAAATAAATTAGATTTTTTCAATCAACAATTCTAAAATCAGGTCGTCGTCTATGTCAATAACTGATTTATTATCAGACTGCTTAATAGTCCCTGATATATCAAATGAGGTAGCAAGAATTTCGTTGCAAATATACGAAAAATTATTTAAAACAGCCGTATTAATTTTCTTATTGTCTAATAATGTTACTCTTATCTTATCAGTAACATCAAAGTTTTTATCTTTCCTTATTTTCTGTATCCTATTAACCAATTCTCTTGCCAAACCTTCTTCCCTAAGTTGGTCAGTAATAGAAATATCAAGAGCAACAGTCAGGTTAGCATAGTTTTGCACTTTAAGACCTGGGATATCTTCTGAAATAATCTCAACATCATTAAGCAGCAAATCAAAGTCACCGTTTTTGGTCTTAAGGAGGTATTTACCATCTTTTTCAATTTTAGCAATATCCTGCTGGGTGAATTGACTGATAAGTGTAGCAATATCCTTCATAGATTTGCCACAACGGGGACCTAATTTTTTGAAATCAGGTTTTATTTTTTTTGTAAAAATACCGTCTTCTTCTTTAAGATATTCAAGACTTTTAACATTAACTTCAGTAAGTATAAGTTCTTTGACAGCATCTATTTTATCTTTTAGACAGTCATTAGTAATAGGAACAATAATTCTGCCAAGAGGCTGGCGTACTTTTATTTTTTCTTTTTTTCTAATAGACAATACCATAGAAGATAGTTTCTGAGCTAATTGCATCTTCTCTTCAAGGTCTTTGTCTATATATTTACTATCAGGGATTGGAAAATCTGAAAGGTGTACAGAGCCTTTAAAGTTCTTGCCGGTTACATTGCACAAATCACAGTAAAGACTGTCAGAAAAGAAAGGAGCTATAGGCGAACTAAGCTGGGCAATGATTTTAAGACAGGTATAAAGCGTTTGAAAGGCTGATATCTTGTCTGTATTATAAGTTCCTTTCCAGAAACGTCTGCGAGAAAGGCGAACATACCAATTGCTCAGGTATTCATCAGTAAAATGTTCTATGGCTCTTGCTGCTTTGGTAGGCTCATAGTCAATGTAATATTCATCAACCTCTTTGACTAAAGTATTTAATTCAGAGAGTATCCATCGGTCAAGTTCAGGTCTGTTATTTAGTTCAATTTCCTCCTCAAGATATGAGAAACCGTCAATATTTGCATAAAGAGCAAAGAAAGCATAAACATTATGAAGAGTGCCGAAAAATTTTCTTTGAGCATCTTGTATTCCTTCTTCGTCAAATTTAAGGTTATCCCAGGGCTGTGAATTAGAAATCATATACCAGCGAGTAGCATCAGCACCATATTTCTTCAGAATTTCAAACGGATCAACACTATTACCGAGTTTTTTTGACATTTTCTCACCTTTCTTGTCTAAAACCAGTCCGTTGGATACACAGTTCTTATAGGCAACAGAATCAAAAAGCATAACAGCTATTGCATGCAAAGTATAAAACCAACCTCTTGTCTGATCAACACCCTCGGCTATGTAATCTGCAGGGAAATTCTTTTCAAAAATATCTTTATTTTCAAATGGATAATGAAACTGAGCATAAGGCATAGCGCCGGAATCAAACCAAACATCTATCAAATCTGCCTCTCTGAACATCTTTTTTCCTGAAGAGGAAACTAATATTATTTCATCAACAAAAGGTCTATGAAGGTCTAAATTATCATAATTGGCATCAGATAAATCATTTTTTTTAAATTTATTATAAATGTTGGCTTTCATAAAGCCTGCTTTAACAGATTTCTCTATTTCATCAAAAAGTTGTTGAACCGAACCAATGCAAATCTGCTCTTCCTTATCTTCAGATGTCCAAATGGGAAGCGGCACACCCCAGTAACGGGAACGCGACAGATTCCAATCCACAAGATTTTCAAGCCAGTTAGCAAACCTGCCGCTTCCTGTAAATCCTGGCTTCCAGTTTATAGTTTTATTAAGTTCTATCATCCTATCTTTACAGGCAGTAGTCTTAATAAACCAGGAATCAAGAGGATAGTATAAAACTGGTTTATCTGTCCGCCAGCAATGAGGATATGTATGTTCGTATTTTTCAACTTTAAAAGCTTTATTCTCTTTTTTTAGTTTGACAATGATATCAATATCAACGGAATTGTCAGTACCGATATTAAAATTCTTATCATATTCAGGTTTTACATATCTACCTGCAAATTCGCCCATCTCCTCAATAAACTTACCCTGTAAATCAACCATAGTAAGCGAACCGAGACCGTTTTTACTTGCAGTGCGAAAGTCGTCAGCACCAAAACTGGGAGCAATATGAACAATACCTGTACCATCCTCAGTTCTAACAAAATCACCTATA
>JAGODS010000142.1 GCA_017998135.1 Bacteroidales bacterium | reverse complement strand
GGTTGTAACAGGTATTATACCCAATACTCAATACCCAATACCCAATACATAATACCCAATACCCAATACCAATTTCTACAAATATTTAATCCCTCCGGGATATTTTGGAATTAACTACAGTATAAATAAATCGTTTTTAAAATGTTTATAATTTTTAATAAATTTTCCTGGTGTTAAGCCTGTGTGTTTTTTAAAAGCGATGTGAAAGGGGTTATAGCTTGAGAAGCCGACTTTAAAATAAATAGCTTTGATAGGCAGGCTGCTGCCATTTTCGGATATAAGCCTGACTGCTTCCTTTATCCTGTATTTATTGATTATATCGTTGAAATTGCCATATTTGCAATGAATAGCTTTAGAGAGGTAATCTCTGTTGCTTTGCAGTTCTTTGGCAAGGCTTTCAATAGTTATATCTTTACGTAGATAGACTTTTTCGGTTTCTAATTTGTTAATGAATAAGTCCGATAATTGGTCAATTTTCTCCATATCTATACTTGTTATATTACTATTATTAATTTCTGTTAAAAGGTTTTTATCTGTCTTTGTTTTTTCCTCAGCTAATTCCAGATTTTTTTTTACTAAGTATTTATAAGCGGAATTGGTTTTTGAATAGAAAAACAGGATAAAGAATAAGGAGATAGAAATAATAACTAAAATAAGGGCAAGCGCAAAAAGCAGCCTGTTTTTAAATAATATATCTTTATGCTGGTTAATGATTTGATTTTCTTTTTTTTCGTTTTGGTATTTAGCCTGGAGTTCGGCTATTTTATTGGTTTTTTCAAGGTCAAGTATGCTGTCTTTAAGCCGGGTGTAAAGTGTTGAATAAGTTAAAGCGTTTTTAAAATCATTTTTGGCGATATATAAATCTTTAAAGGCGCTGTAAGCATTACGGATAAGCTCTAAAGAATTGATTTTCTGGGCCGAATCTAAGCCCCGCTGAAGCGATAGTAGCGAATTATTATACTCATTTTGAGCCATATAAAATAAACCTAAATTAATAAAGGTATTAGCTATATCATATTTAGAACCTAATTCAATATATATTTGCAGAGCTTGTTTGTTATAGTCCAGTGTTTTATTAATAGCTCCGAGGTAATAATAAGTATTACCTATATTTGTAAGGGCTTTAGGGATGTTTTCCTTATCATTGATATGCGTAGATACTGCCAGCGCTTTTTCAAAAAAAGGCAACGCTTTACTGTATTCTTTTTTTTCAAAATAAACATTACCGATATTAAGAGCGGATATATTAATTCTTGACAGAAAATTAATTTTTTCGGCAAGTAGCAAGGCTTTTTCTAAGTTTTCCAGCGCCTTTTCATAGTTTTGTAAACAGGTGTAAACTATACCTATATTATTAAGAGTAGAAATAATATTTTTTGTTTCCTTTAGATTTTCTCTTGTTTTGAGGGCTTTGATGAATACGTCAAGCGCTTTGGCATAATCTCCTTTATCAAGGTAAGAATTTCCGAGATTATTGTATGCTACAGCCTGCCCGCTATTGTTTTTCAGGCGAATATCTATATCAAGCGAAGCCCGGTATTGGACGATAGCCTTGTCGTAGTCGCCCAGTCTGTCATAGATATTGCCTATATAATTTAACGAAGAACTTTGTCCTGCATAGTCTTTATTAGTCTTTCGCATCTCAAGCAATCTAAAGTGATAATCAAGAGCTTCTTTGTATTTGCCAGTCATAACCATAGCTTCGCCTAAATATTCAAGGGCTAATTCAGTACCTTTAGCGTAATTAACTTTTTCTGATAGGCTTAAGGCTTCACTCGCATAAATAATACATTTAGCCGGCGAGGTCTCCAGTAGCTTTTTCGCATTGTTTGTCAATAAATCTATTTTTTTTAAAATAGGAGAAGGCGGTTGCCCGCTAACAGTGCGAGTTTGAAAAGCACTTAGTAATATAAAAAAATAGATAATAATACTACATCTCATCTTATCACAAAGCCAAATAAAAATTAGCGATTAAACAACCCGCAAATATAATAAATTTTTAATATTGCCTTATTTATTTTGGGTTTATTATGAGGTAAACTATTATACTATGAACGGTTTAAAATTTATATATTAATAATCTATTGATTATAAATGTTTCACATTTTACAAATGTGAAACATTTAAACCGTTTATAGTACAGTTTTTATTAATAGATAATGAGTTTTTTGGTAATGTTGAAGCTGTTATTAATAATATTTAGAAAGTAGAGTGCAGGGTTTGTATCTTTGCGTGGATTTGGAGCGGTTGCGGAGTTATTGTTAAGTGAAAAGCTATAGGTTGAGTTGGCGGGGATTGAATTTATGTAAAGCGAATATAGTTTTTGTCCTTCATTATTATATAGTGCGAGCTTAGTATTTTCTAAGTTTATGGAGCTTTTTATGTAAATACGTTTATCAGTGAGATTATAATAAGCATTGATTTGTTTTGCCAGCGAAGGGTTAATAATATTTTTGAGGGCGCTGTCAACTTTTATAGTAATTGAGTCGTGGGAGAAGCAATCGTTGAAATCTGTAACCGTTACTGAGTAGATATGCGAGCCTATACCGAGCGTTTCGCTATGTATTGTTATTTGTTTATCAATGCTGGTGTTACTCCAGTTGTAGGTTTTGTAGTCTTTGTCGGTGCTAATGGTGATTGATTGAGGGAGGTTGATGGTGGTATCTGACGGTAATTTAACCTGTTCGGGTATGTTTATTGAGAATTTAAGCGGGTCGCAGTATTTACCGTACCCACAGTCATTTGCAGTTTGTATTTGCAGGAAGGCTTCGCCTGTAAAATCAGGGTCCCAGGTAATAATAGGGTTATTGTCCACATCGGAAAAAACACCTGCATTTGGAGGGTTAAGGATATAATTATATGAAATAACTCCGGGTTCTTTTTTTATGTAAACGGATGATTTTTCAGAATAATAGCAAAGTTTAAGATTATGTGAATAAATGAAAGGTTTGACAGGGAGCGCTTTGACAGTAAGTTGCATTGAAGCTGCTTCGCCTAAGCCGCAGATATTAGAGCCTCTGATATAAATAGCTCCTGTTATTGCAGAATCAGAGATATTTACTTTGACGACTGACGAGTCCGGATTGCCGCTAAAACTGAAACCTTTTGGAAAAAGCCAGTTATAATTAGTCGCATATTTAATTGCAGGCGTTGAGAAAACAACTTCGGATAAGCCTTGGCATAGTAAGGTGTCGCCCGAAACAGTCCGGGCAGGTTCGGGGATGGAATTAACTGAAATTGTTAGCGAATCAGTGTATAAGCCCATAGAACACTGGTTTGATACTTTGTAAATCAATCGCGACGTATCAAGATATGCTGAATCCCATTCTATATAGAGGCTGTCTTTATAGCTTGTTAAGATGCCTGCTGAAGGCGGATTTAAAGTCCATTGATAATTTAATGTATCGTTTAAAGCTTTGAAGTGATAAACAGACTTTGTCTTTTGGCAGGTTATTATAGGTCCTTCGCTTAGCAAGGGTAAAGAGAATTGGGGAGCCGCATTAATATATAGCTTATGCATTGCATCCTGTAGGCTATAACCGCAGTTATTTATAGCTTTAACCCTGATAGTAACCCCGCCTGAATATGTATCGTTCCAGTTTACTTTAGCATGGAGTCTGTTATAGTTAATATAGCCTGCCTCAGGCGGTTCTATAGACCATTCATAATTTAATGCGTAATTTGCCGAGTCTATTTTAAATTCCATATCCGGAGGATTAAAGCAGAGAACCGAAGGACAGGCAGAACCTGAAGAGTCTAAACAGCAGATGGCTATGCCTGGCAATTGGCTGCAACCGCGCATTAAAGGCAAGGGTTTGGTATAAATTGATTTATAGGCTGCTTTACCTTGTCCGCAGTTGTTAGACGCATAGACTTTTATTTTTGAAAGAGTTTCGCCTTTATTAAAGTTCAATAGTATATGACTTGAATCTGATTCGCCTGTTATGCCTTCTGCTAATAACCAGTTATAGTGTTCGGCTCTGGCAACGGGATTTATATAATAATCAGCAACTGTTGTACCTTCGCATAAGCTGTCAAGTCCGAAAATATAAGCTGCTTCGGAAGGTTTGGTATTAACATTTATATTTAGAGCAGGGCTCAAATCGCTTAATCCGCATTGATTTTCAGAGTTGACTTTAAGTTGGACTGCCCCGTAAAAAAGGCTATCCCATTTTACAATTATTGCCCCGGCTAATTCAGGATATCTGACGCAACTGTCAGGATATAATGAACAATAGGGAGTTAAAATAGCCGCTGAAGCAGGGTTTAGCTCCCAGTTATATTGCAATGCATTTTCAATCAGCGGGATTTTATACTCCGAAAAAGATATATTGTTGCAGGGCAATAAATCGCCGGTGGCTATGGCTGGAACCGCAGGAAGCTGTTCAATAAATATGTTAAGAGAATCAGACCAAACGCCGCCGCCGCAATTATTGACGCCTTTGAGTTTAAGCCTTGCATATCCTTTATAGTTTTTGTTCCAAATAATACTGGCAGATTTGTTGTCTGACCATATAGTTCCGGCATTTGCAGGTTCTAAGTTCCAGATGTATGAAGTTGCATAAAGGGCGCCTGAAGAAGTATAAAGGCTGTTGCTGACTGTATTGAGGCAGATAAGTTCTGACCCTGTGGGAGTGGCGGGCTTAAGCGGATAATGTTTGATAGTAATGTTTTTTATAGAGGCTTTACCGAGACCGCAGCTATTTTTTCCGCTTACTGTAATTTTGCCATTATGAGCGTTTTTGCTGAAATTAACGTTTATTTTGTTAGATAGACTACTGCCTGAAAAATCTTCTGCAAGTGTCCACACATAGTCATCAGCGTTACTGAGGGCGACTATTTCATAATTCATTCCTATTGCAGCCTCGCATACAGAATCCAAACCTGAAATGAATCCAGCAGGATAAGGTTTTGAAGTAATATTTATTTTAAATGAAGGAGATGAAGAGCTTTCACCGCAAGTGTTAACGGCTTTTACATTCAACAAGGCATAACCGGCGAATAGGCTGTCTAATTTCAGATTTACATTTGTTCCGTTTTGGAGCATAGTAGCGGCTTCAGCAGGAAATAATTCCCATTTATAATTAGTTGTATTATTTACTTCGGGGATTAGATATAAAGATGTGCCACTGTTGTTGCATATAGGAGTTGCACCAGCAGGAGTTAGCGGAGGGTCTGGCTGATGGTCAAGATTTATTAGTAATGAATCGGAGAACTGACCGCTTCCGCAGTTATTGACGCCTTTAAGTTTAAGGTTCACAATACCCGAGTAATTTGTATTCCATATTATATTGACGTTTTTATTGTTACTATAGACGGATCCGGCGTTTCCAGGCGTTAATTCCCAAAGATATGAGCTGGCATAGAGCGCCCCGTCAGAGGAATAGATTGTATTATTGCTTTGATTAAGGCAAATATGCTGTTCGCCTTTGGGCTTGGCTGCTTGTCCAGGTTTATATTTAATAGTAATATCTTTAAAGGCTGCTTTGCCAAAACCGCACTGATTATATGCTTTAACAGAGATTTTGCCTGCACTTGCCTGTAAAGCAAAATCAACTATTATTTTATTTGACGCTGAAATCCCGGTCGCACCCTGCGGAAGATTCCATTGATAAGATTCGGTATTATTAACTGGTACTATGCTATATGTAGCGCCATTAGTTCCTTCGCAGAGACTGTCCAACCCTGATATTGTACCTGCCTGTGCAGGTTTTGATATTAATTCAATATTCAAGGGAGGACCGAAAGAGCTTTCTCCACAGATATTTCCTGCTTTTGTTCTTAATAAAACCGAACCTGTAAAACTGCTGTCCCAGCTTATTTTTACAAGGGTATCTGAAACATTTAGTTTACCTGCATTTGAAGGAATTAGCTCCCAGGTATAAGTATCGCTGTATTTTATTTTATTAACATTATATAGAGTTTGCCCTGAATTATTGCATACTCTGGTCAAGCCGGCGGGCAAGCCTGGAGTTGATGGTAAGGGCTGAAGATAAATACTAAGCGAATCGGAATATAAACCTGAACCGCAAGTGTTTTCTGCTTTTAATTTCAGATAACAATAGCCTGCATAAGTTTTGTTCCAGTAAATTGTAGCAGTCTTATTGTTTTCAAAGATGTTCCCTGCATTGGCAGGATATAAAACCCATTTGTAATTTTGAGCATAAGCAGCCCCGGTTGTTGAATATATGTTATAGTCATTATTGGCGCATATAAAATTATTACCTGTTGGTGCAGCAGCTTTGGCAGGTAAATAGAGGATATTTATATCTTTTGTTGCCTCAATACCCTCTCCGCATTGATTAGTTCCTTTAACAGTTATTTTGCCAGGTATAGCATCTTTAGAAAATTTAACAGAAATATTGTTTGTTGAACTTGTGCCTGTAGCTCCTTCAGGTAAGGTCCATATATAGT
>JAGODS010000141.1 GCA_017998135.1 Bacteroidales bacterium | reverse complement strand
AGTAATAGCTTTCAAAAGTTCACGAAGCAAAGAGGGACGTCCTGTAGCTTTTGGAATTTCCTGGTTCTTGTTGGCTTTATTGCCTACAAGTCTTATTCCTTTAGCCGAAGTACTAAATGACCATAGGATGTTTTTTCCTTTTGTCGGTTTGACACTTGCTTTTGTCGGGAGTTTGCAGAAAATCCCTGTTTTGCAGAGCTTTAAAGAGCAGGGAGAAACGAAAAACAAAATTAATAGTAAAAGTTCTTTAAATGAAACTAAGAGTAAAAGGCAGTTTGTAAAGCAAACAGTGATAATATCTTTGGCAGTACTGATTTTACTTGTTTTTTCATATTCAACCTACCAGCGGAATAAGGTTTGGCAGGACGAAGAGACATTATGGTATGATGTAACAGTCAAAAGCCCTAAGAATGGGAGAGGATTAATGAACTATGGGCTTACACAAATGAGCAAAGGGGATTATGAAAACGCTTTAAAATATTTTGAACAAGCTTTGGTTTATACTCCTTATTATTCCATACTGCACATAAATTTAGGGATTTGTAAGGGAGCTCTTGGTAAATTGCAGGATGCGGAAAATCATTTTAAGAAAGCTATTGAATTAAATCCCAATTATGATAATGTATATTATTATTATGGACGTTTTCTTTCAGAACATCATCGTAGGGGCGATGCGATGGAGATGCTTATTAAGTCAGTTAATTTAAATCCCGCTTCCTTAGACGCCAGGTATTTGTTAATGGATATATATAATGATTTTGAGATGTGGGAACAACTGAAAGAACAAGCAAATCAGACGTTAAGTTTGCTCCCCGGAGATGAGAGAAGTCTTAAATATCTTGATGCAGCTAATAATAGAAAGGGTAAACTAACTATTGCCGAGGAGGAGGCAAAACAGAAAGCTACACCTGAAAATTATTTGAACTTAAGCCTGATTTATTATCAGGCAGGTTTGTATGATAAATGTATAGCAGCCTGCTATGAAGCACTGAAGCTAAAGGCGGATTATGCAGAAGCTTATAATAATATTTGTTCAGCGTATAATGCATTGGGTAAGTGGAAAGATGCTATGGAAGCCTGTAATAAAGCTATAGAAATCAAACCGGATTATCAATTGGCAAAAAATAACCTTAACTGGGCTAAGAAACAGAGTAATAAATAAAAATAAATTACATTCCGAACATAAATCCAATAGCCAGAATTACGCCGCCTGGTTGCATCATATTAAGAGTTTTTATAGAAGTGTTTGAAAGTTCAGAGTTATCTTTAACTGTATAAACATCTGAGGATAAAGGCAGCGCATATCCAAATTCTATGTTGAATTGTTTGTTTTTACGTAGTTTCCAAATATGTAATAAGGAAAGGTTTAAACTATTTGCCTTATCTAAATCGAGAGTAACTGTTTTATTGGTATATGAATTAAAGCCGTTTGATACTTCCATTTGAAGATTAAGGTTTTCGGCGCCCGAACTGCTTGTAAAAGTCAAAGCGTAAGCCCATCCGCTTTTAGGTTTTTGTTCAATCAGCAGTCCTGCAGCAAGTTTGGTTCCCCAGCCCCCAAAACCAGCGCCAGCTCTTAAATATATTAATTTATACAAACGAATTTTAGCGTTTAAACCGAGCATACCGGTATAATTGTCAATCCCTGTACCAAGCCCTAAATATAATTTCGGAAGAGTGTCAATAGGATTAATATTGTATTTATTTTGAGCTTTTAATCCGAAAGAAATTGTTAGAGCTATTAAAATAGTAAAAACAGTTTTCATATTTATCAAATATATTTAGCCTAATTAATTCATGAATTTTTTCAAAAAATACATCTCCCGCAAATTTCGCAGATTTTCGCTGATATTAATTTTTTCTGCGTTTATCTGCGTTATCTGCGGGAAACTCTAATGAGTAATTTTTTTGTATTAATTATAAAGGTTAGTTACAAATAATAATAAATAATTTTATTATTCAGCGAGGAATTTGAAAGCCTGGTAAACAAGAAAAGCAGGCCAAACCAAGGCTTTAAGAAAGCCCAGCACTCCAAGCCAGAAACTTGTAGCAGTAGAAATAAAATAAATCGCAGCGCCTATTAAGCCTAAGCCATAAATAGCACTGCATTGTGTTTTTTTTTGTAAATCATTTTTCATAATTGATAAACTCCTTTTTTTTTAATGTTTCACATTTTAGAAATGTGAAACATTTTATTTTTATTTGATGGCACAAAAATAATTAATTTTTAATAGGTATATTTTATTTGTTGTTTTTTCTGAATATATATTTTAATTTGTCAAAATCTTTTCTGTAGAAGAAACCGATGCCCTGAGTGTAAGGGGTGCTATAGTTAATATAATCATTGTTATTGGTTTTATTGAAAGCTTTGATTCTGAATTTACCGTCAGGTGTAATTTTATATTCCATATTTACATCGCCGACAATATTACTTGAGCTTTGCTGGGTTTGGGATGTTTGCCTGTTAGAGCCGCCGACACCGACATTACCGTTGATAAGTAAGCGATTATTAAACAACTGTGTAGAAAGAGCGACTTCCACCTGGTCGCTGCTAATATTGTCACCTGCGTGATAGTTAACGCCTATATCAAAATCTTTATTAATTTGAGAAAGCCAGTTAGATAATTGGTTTGATAATAGTTCTGTAGAATTATTTGTAAGAGCATTGCTATTGCCGGCGTTTTCGGTGGATTTGAGTTGTCCTTTATATTGGGCAGGTGTAGTAAAACTGCTCAAAATAAGCAGAGCGAACACTTGTTTGTTAAGTTCAGGTTCAATAGCTACTTTATAAGATTGTTTGTCAAATTCGTTTAAGTCAGGAAAATCAATGTCAAAACTAACGACAGGCTTCATCAGTTGTTCTTTAAGATTAATGATACAATGAATAGGGACACGTCTTCCGAGAGCAGTTAAATCGGGGCGAAGCACATCAACCGAAGTTCTTGTGCTATAAATAGCGTTAATGTCTATAATAGCCGAATATGGGCTGCCATTCCAGGTAATTTTACTGCCTTTGTCAATATCGAATTTTTTATTAATAACATTTTGCAGAGTAAACAAATAGCTCCCGCTCTCAATAACATAATCTCCAAACATAGAAAAGTCTCCATTTGTATTAATATTCATTTTAAGATTACTTTTACCGTTTGCTTTGATAATATCTCCAATTTTAGGGTCAAAGACGAGCTGAATTTCAGCATCAGGGGTAACTTCCAGTTCGAAGTTAAGTTGAATACCTGAAATGTCAGCTATACTTTCGGATTGTTTGATGTCTTTTCCCTTTCCAATGAAAGAGATGAAGTTATTATCAGAAATTTCTTCAGGAGAATCAAGCGGAATGAAAAGTTTAGTGTTTTTATCGGTTTTAGCTTTAATATTCATTAAAATATTTTTTACATCTCCTTTGATATTAATATTACCTGTAGCAAAAGCCTGTCCATAATAGAGATTGTTTTGATATTGATTGGTATTTAGGAGAGTGAATAATTCGGGTTTAAGAGTTAAATCAAATCTGAAATTATTGAAACTGTTATGAAAAATTTTGCCTGAAACATGGGCTTTGTTATTAGGCAGGTCCACGTCATTATTTCCATAAATGGTAACATTGTCAAAGCTAATGAAATCTTTTCCAAAGATAAGGTCATTAGTAAAAACATATTCGGTATTAAGATAATTAACTAAGAATTTGGTTTTAATTAATTTCACTTTACCTGTAAGTTCGGGTTTGTCAAAAGGACCTGTAAGTTTCATAGAGCCTGTAGCGTAACCGTTAAGATTTGAAGCAAAGGCATCAAGATATCTGCCTAAAGCTTTAAGACGCAAATTAGTTAGTGTAATATTTAAATCAAAGTTATTATCCTTAGCCTCGGGATAGATATAACCTTTAACATTGATTGGATTGTTGGTTCCTGAACTGCCTGTATAAGTGATGTCAAGGTTGGAGTAAATTCCTTTTTTAACATAGTCATAAGAATTTTGTAGCCGTGCATCTCCAAGTTTATCACCGTTGAAGGCGAAATCTTTAATAAAAATGTTTGTAATAAAATTAGGCTGGGCAAGGAGTTTATATAATTTAACTTCACCATTAATAACTCCATCAAAATTAATATCCAAATCGTCAGTAAGTATATCAAAATCCGAAATATTAAAGTTAGTAAAGTTAATGCTAAGTTTATCGTCGGGATTTGCAGAAATATCGCCGTTGATTGCTAATTTTTGATATTTATGGTTTAAACTTATTTCATTAATACAAATTTTGTTTGTGTCATATAAAATAGTATTTGAGCCTTTGAAAGTCCAGAGCGAATCATCTAAAGTAATTAAAGAACCTTCTCTGATATTGAATTTGATTTGATTAGTTTTTGTAAAATTAATATTTCCGTTAATATCTGCAGATGTATTATGTTTCATAACCTTATTATCCCATTTAATAAAATAATTAACTGAGTCATTAAAAGATTTAGCGTTTAAATTAATATTATCAAGTTTAGTACTGTCAGATAAATAAAATCTTTTACAGGTAGCAGCTAAATTGAGAGATTGATTAATAGTATTAGCTTTAATATTAAAGGTTTCAAATCTTTTACCGGATAATTTTATTTTGCCTGCATTAATATCCATTTTAAATTCGTTGTTATAATTATTAAAAGAGCCTGAAATTAAAGTGTTTTCAGAAATACTAAGAGACGGCATAATGAGTTCGCATAGAGCAGCAGTATTTTTTAAGTTTATATCAAAGTTGAAATCTTGCTTTGATAAGGGTTCGGTAGTTTTATTCTTTTGAAGATTGTTAGTTTGCTCTTGTTTCATCTGATATATTTCAGGAAGGTATTTATTTGAAAATGCGACAATATTATCATAAAAGGAGGAAAAATTGATAATGCCGCTAATATTGGCATCTATATAGTCTGAGGATAATTTTATTTTTTTATTACCCATACTATTATCGCTGGTTAAATCAATTTTAAAATCATTTAATTTGTAAATCTTTTTGTCCATTTTAAATATGGTATTGTCTATACTGATATAACCGAGCAGATTATCAATGTTATCGCCTGCAATATCAACTATAATTTTAGTATTTTCCAACAGATAAACAGTATCGCTATTAAGAAAATGCAGATTATTAAAATTAATATTTGTTAATTCAGTGCTAAAGTTCATAACGGGAGAATCGCCTGAATAATTAACCATACCGTTAAAGTTAAGATTAATGTTTTGATCTTGTATGGTAAGAGAACCGTTAAATTCTTTGTTAGCGATAGCACCGCTAATATTGATATCCGAATATCTGTATTTTTTAAAATTGAGAGAGTCTATTTTACCGTTAAGCTTCATATCAAGGTTATCAATATTAGTACCGTATCCGTCAATTTGCATATTCATAGTAATTTTTTGCAAATCTTTAACCTGGGCTAAAGCTCCGGCATTAAAATCTTTACTGTTAAGTTTGCCTTTAAATCTATATATATTATGTTTATTTATCAGAGTATCTTTAATAGATAATAAGGTTTTAATATACCCATAGTCGGAGAATATCTCCATATTATCTAAGTTGTAATTGTTTTTATAACTTCTGAATATACCTTTAATTAAAATGTTATTAGGTAAATTAATAGATTGAGGTAGTGGTATTCTTCCTTTATTAGCATAGTTGTAAGGCAGTCTGAAACTTAACAAATCCTCTTTATTAATATTGAAACTGTCTGTTTTTAAGATTATACTTTCAGTAAAATTCTGAAGGAAAATATCTCCTTTTATTATTGTAGCTTTACCATATCTTAATTGAAGCTGCTCAATCATAAGGTCGTTAAGAGTATTATAGAAAGCGCCGCTAAAATAGATAATATTAGACATACCTGAGAGTTCGGGCAGAAAGTAAGCAATATCATTAATATTTAATTTGCTGGGTTTTATTTTTAAGTGGATTTTTAAATGTTTTTTTAATAGATTGAAATCGCTTAAATATTTAAGACTGTCATATTTAAGATTAATATCCATTTTAGTATCACTGGTAGGAGTGATGAAATGCAAACCGTCAGCAATAATGCTTTTCTCAGAGAAGCTTGCATTGACAGCAAGTTTATATAATATAAAACCGCTTTTTTCTTTAAAAGAGATGTTTTTGATATTAGCTTTTATGTATTCATTATAATTTTCAATATCTCTTATTTTAAGAGTAAAATCTTTAATATCTAAGTCGTTAAAATTAATTCCTTTTACAAGGGTATTAATGTTTTCGTCCCGCATAATAAATCTTGTTTTTCTAATATCAATAGCTTTACACATTATTCGCCAGGGTACTGAGGTGCTGCTGTCAGGGATTGTATCGCCTGAAAAATAATCAATCAGGAATTGATAGTTGAAATCTTTGGCTTCCCTATATTTAATAAGTGATATATAAGCTTCATCAATTCTTATATTG
>JAGODS010000140.1 GCA_017998135.1 Bacteroidales bacterium | reverse complement strand
GTGCTTGCCACTGAGGCTATTTCTTCAGAGACTCCCATATTTTGTTTGTTTGACCTGTATATAACAAAGGTTGTATAATCCTTGCCAATATAATTATCCCACATTAGATTATATTTATTCCCTATTCCAGGACTTATTGAAAGATGCATTGTCTTATGATAATCGCTAAGTTCTGACTCGTTTCCACAGGTGTCGGTTAATGAAATTTTATATTTTTCAGCTTTTACTTCAGGATTTGATGTTGAATCAACATAATGATTTATTGTTCCATTATTAATAACTGTTCCTATTTTATCATAAACTCCCGCTATGTCTTTTTCCCTATATATATTATAATTTGCTATAGCATCTTTGTCTGTTGGTATTTCCCATTGTATTATATTTTTTCCTGTTACTGTATCTGTTTGAGCAACAAATATTTTTAGCAATGAATAAGGATATTTAATATTAATATAAACGCTGTTGCTGCTTTGTTGTTCGCAGCCTAAGGTTTTGTGCAGCGCTTTGTAATAATAAACGCCCGGGGTTGTTACCCGCAATGTGTCGCTTGAGGTAATAGGGCTATATCTGTCTTCTTCATACCAATTGATGTCGCATCCCTCTTTATATGCAGCATTCAAACCGCTTACCAAAACTACTGTTTGCTTGTCGCAGACAAATAAATTATTTATCAAAGTATCTTTTCCGTTTTGATATACTAAGCAAGACATAGTTTCAGGATAACTGAATAATGAAATGTTGATTTCGTCATTAGTTTCGCAGTTAAACTGATCTTTAACTTCTACCTTATAAGTTCCTGAAGTATCAACGGTTAAATAACGCTCTGTGCCGACCTGCACACCATTTCTTTTCCATAAATAAGTCGCAAAACCAGCCCCTGCATCCAACTGTTTGCTGCTCCCCTCGCAGATAGTATCATCAGTGCCCAAATCAACTGATGCAGTGCAGGCGAATTCCTTGATTTCTATATCATCAATTAGTAATACATAACTAGTTATTATTTCTCCATAAGGAAGCCAGCAAAAATAATATGTACTAACAAGAGGAGGTTTAAACAATAATGAATATTCTTTATAATAATTAAACCTCATATCTTTAATATCTAATAATGTAGTATCAAATAAATTATCTTTAAAGCCAGCTAATAATTTGACATTTTTTGTATCGCCTGAAATATCATTGTTTTTTAACCAAAATTTTATAATGTAAGTTTTACTGCTATCCATATTAAAACAACGGGATATTAAGGAATCTTTATTATATCCATAAGACATTATTGCATAATCCCCTGTATGTGGTTTTTTTCTGATTCCCCAAATAGCATTATCATAATTACCATCAATGCTTTTCCAGTTAGTATTAAAATCAGCAGTATCAGATAGTTCAAACCCCATTGTATAGGGGTTATCAGTTAAATCCCAGCAGTTTTGGGAATTTGCATAAAAAAATAATACACTTAGTATTATTAAACCTGTTAATTTGATTTTAAGATTTTCCATATAGTCAATTTATATAATTAAAAAAAGATTTTGCAATATTATAATGATTTTTTTTCAAAAATCGATTTTAGAAAAAAAAATAGACAATTGTCCATTTTTTTTATTTAAAAAGTATAATAAAATTTATTACATAATAAAAACTCAGTGTAATACATCTTGTTCGGCGGAGCGTCCACGCTTCGACTCCTTTTATTTTCTCGCTAAAACGCCAAGCCGTAAAGAATATCTCAGTATGCTTCAGTATGCTCCGTGCCTCAGTTGATAATTCTTATCACTCCTCCTTTAAAACTTATAACTTTTCTTCTGTCCATCGCTTACCGTTGGCTTTAGCCAACGGATATAATTAGCTTCCTTTTTCCGGCTTTAGCTGCAAATTTATCTTTTTAAATTTTAATATTGCGACTATTCAAAGTTATTAATCTATATTTTTGTGCTTTTATCATTTATTTGATAGAATAAGTTTTATATTTTTAATTTAAGGGCTGAAGCCCAAATTGTAGTTGTCTGCTTTTATCCGTCAGCTAAAGCAGACGGCAATTGATGGTAATTTGCTAATTTTCTTCTTATAACTCATAATTTATATCTTTTTTCTGTCCATCACTTACCGTTGGCTTTAGCCAAAGGATATAATTAGCTTCCTTTTTCCGGCTTTAGCCACAATATTATCTTTAATTAGTTCATTATCATTTTCAATTTTAATATATAATTTGATTATTTTAATTATTTAATTTCGGCTAAAGCCGGGAGCGGAATTTGAATTTGATCCACGAGCTAAAGCTCGTGGCTATTAATAATTCAAATCAGCACATTGGCACATCAGTTGTTAGCTCTGAGCTTTCAATAGCCACGAGCTTTAGCTCGTGGAATGCTATATCCTCCCATCCCACGGCTTTAGCCGCAATTTTTATTTAATTAGTTCATTATCATTTTCAATTTTAATATATAATATGGTTATTTTAATTATTTAATTTCGGCTAAAGCCGGGAGCGGAATTTGAATTTGATCCACGAGTTAAAACTCGTGGCTATTGAGCTCGTGCCTGTTTAGCTCGTACCTGTTAATAATTCAAATGGTCTCATTTAAGAATTACTAATAAAGTTTTTCTTTAAATTTGTTCATAATGCTAAATTCGTCCGGGAGCTTATACATTTTAACCATCCTCATTTTTTCAATACTAATGAGTATATTCATATTATCATCAAAAAGCTCGATAGAATAATCGCAGGCATCGTTGCGTTCAGAAAGTTTTTTAGTAATGCAGTAATACTGTTTATTGGGGTCGGTTTCAGCAAAAATTTTCATCTGAGATATCTCATAAGGCAAGACAAGATTATTAGTGCTAATCAGTTCAATAACACCACAGGTCTGAAACATTCCGTCAAGAGTAATAACATCAGCAAGTAGCCTGTACTTATCCCTGAGAGCAAAAAACTGTTTGCTTTGTGTATTCAAAAATCTACAGATTAAAGTATTATCTTTAAAAGAAATCAAATCATCAATAGTTTTAAATAAACCATCCATAAACAAACGCTCAGGATGATATAGCAGCTCCTTTATCCCCTCTATGTTCAAATTTTTTGATAAATCCACATTAACTTTAGGGGTCTCAGCAAAGTCAGCAGCAAAACTGCACAGCGCTTCATAATGCTTAGTATGTTCACCCATAATCCTGCCTTCTCTGTTAACAAAATAAGAATAAATACTTGTCTTAAACGCCTCATCCTCATTTGGCAACCTTTGCGCCTGAATGAAAATTTCTTTAGGACGCCCCTTCAATATTTTGATTCCATAAGGTATAGCAAAATCGTTTATCCCAACTAAGCGCCCCGCTCTTTTATAAAGCAGGTAAGCAGCTTCAGCCATCGCCTCTATACCTGTGGCTGCTAAAAACAAAGGAATACCTGATTTGCAATGATGCTCAAGAAAAAGGTCTTTGTTCATCTCCAACGTGCGGCTAAAAACTATTTTATCTGCCTCTTCCCCTATTTTTTTATCAATAAAAGGTAGCTGATTCAGCGATAAAACCTTTATGTTCCTGTTCGGTTTTAAAATATCGGCAAGTTTTATCACTCGTCCCTCTTTAATCAGTTCTGTATTCAGAGCTATATTTTCCATCAAATCCTGATTAACAGGCAAAGAAACGAGACCTTTAAAATTATTAATAAATAAAACAACATCACCCTGTTTGTCTAATAAGATAATATCAAAAAGATAAGATTTATCATTTACATCAAAGCCCTGCGACTTAAGTTTTGCAATGACCGTATAAGCGGCTCTATAATCAATTTTCTTATATAAACAAACGCTCTGCATAGCAGCGGGCAAACCCGTAAAACCGTAAAAGATACCAAGTATATTTACCGCCGCCTGCAGACAACCGTCAAAGAAAATCGGATCCAGTACAAATTCAGAATTATCAAACGCATCAATTATGGAAAAATCCGAATAAGACAGCTTAGCAATAGTAATCTCCTTGCTAATAAAAGAAATATCTTTAACAGGTTGCATTTTTGCCCCCATAAACAGCAAAGTCGGATGATATAGTTTATGAATATCAATTTTTTTTACATTAGTCTGATTTAACAGATTTTTAAATTCAAAATCATTATGATTAAAAGATTGAGGCAGCTTTGCAAAATCTACAATACACTCATAATGCAACTTATCCTTTTCAGCAATTTCGTTTTTAAAATTAAGCACATCGGAAACAATTCTCGCTTTAATAGAAACAAACTCTTCATTTTGGGACAAAATCTCCGAAACTATCCTTACCTGCCGGTCTTTCTCATTTAACAGTTTAATCACATAAAACATATTAAAATCGCGTAAGGCAGCAAAAACATAATTATCTGCTAATAAGGCACTGTTAGCAATCATCAGCTCAGCATTAAAAGCTGCAGGAACAACAGGCTGCTCATTATAAAAATGACTATAAAGATATAAATCCTTAGCCATTGAAAAAGTGTAAATTGATTCGCATTTAGTAGGCGACCTATCAATAATATTATTAATAAGAGCAGAATTTCCTGGAGAAAGCATCTCATCAGAATTATCAAACATAGCGTCTGCATCCATTATCTCATTCTTACCTGTAATTACGCATTCTATATCCGACTCATTATTAAGCTCTTTTTCAAAGAAATTTAAGCCCTGGGCGACAGGCAAAAAGTCTATACCCCTGTCTGTTAATACCTTCAAAACGGATTCCTTATTTGCCATTCCTGCTCCCTGCCAGGCAGTCCAGTTAATAACCTTATAAAATCTGTCGGGATAAGTATCCTTTTCTTTAAGAATGATTTTACAAAGCATCTCATTAGCAGCGGCATAATCAGACTGCCCTTCATTCCCAAATTTAGCGGCTACTGAAGAAAAACTGATAAAAAAAGCATAATCCCTGTCAGCCATAGCATTGATTAAATTCAAAGCTCCGGAGACTTTAGAATCAAAAACCCTGTTAAAAGAAGCCTTATCTTTTTTAACAATAAAATTGCTCTCTTCCATCCCTGCGCCGTGTATTATTCCATCAATATGCGGGTATTTATCAATCAGGGCTTTAACCTGGTTAAAATCAGCTAAATCCAGAGCTTCATAACTAACCGAAACTGCCAGCTTTTTAAGGTTTGTGATATTATTATTAATAGATCTTATTTTATATACCTTTTCTATAGCAGCTTTAATCTCTATCGGCTTGCATCCCTTCATAGACAGTTTAAATTCCCTGAGTAAAGCAGTATCGTCAAAACTTTCATCAATAAACTTCATATCAACTGCATCAAGGGGCGTTTTGCCTGCTATCACCAGGTTAACGTTGTATTTCTTTGCTATCAGCCTGGCAAACTCAAAACTTATACCACTTGCGCCTCCGGTAATCAGCAAAGTAGGTTTCGGTTGCTTTTTCAGCAAATTATCCATCCAGGAATTAGCATCCGTTTCATCCTTAACATCAAGCTCTTTTAAAGTCAAAACATACTTTTTGTTATTCTTATAACCTGTTTCCACCCGACAATCGCCGGATTGTAATTCCCTTATATAAGTCCGGCAAAGCTCCTTAACATTCTCTAAAGGTTTTTTTACATTAAAATCCGTAATTTTGAAAAGAGTCGCAGGCATTTCTTTATTCAAAGATTTAAACATACCCGCAATACCTGCAAATAAAGGCATTATATCATTTTCCTTATTATTATATGGAAAGATAACACTGTTAAAAGACAAAGAACTTATCAGACTGCCCTCTCTGTTTAAATCATCATAAAATCTTTTTACTAAGAAAAATAAGGATTTAACAGACGAATTAATCTCAACAACATCTGATTTAATATTAAAATAAAAATTAAGAGGCAATAAATGAATCAAGGCGTCAATATTTTCAACAATCTTATTCAAATTATTCTCAATATTATCAAGGTCTGACAAATCTATCTTGTAGTCATTTTGCGCTTCGTTGCCGATAGTGATAATCCTGCCGCCGCTCTCTTTAATATATTCTCCAATTTCCTGAGCAAAACCATAACTATCTGTAGTAATTAAAATAGTTTTACCCTTGAATATATCATTAGATTTAAAAGCAAGCTTAACCTCCTTCAGCTTTAAAACAAATCTCTTAATATTATTATTAAAAGCGGCTTTTAACAGGACATCGCCGCTGAGATTTCTATCAATTGTCTCTCTGATAATATTAGTATCCGACGACTCGTTCTTTTTAATGTGCTGATGGACATAATCATTGATTTTATCAATAGTATTTAATTCAGATAATTTTAAATTAAAAGGTATCTCAAGATCAAAACGCGCAATAATCTTACCAATAATCTCAACCTGCTTAACAGTATCTATACCAAGGTCAGCCAGCAAATCCAGACTTACATCAAGCATATCCGTAGCATAACCCGTTTGTTCGGATATAATACTTCTAATCTCCTTAATAATATTCCCGTTTAATTTCTGATTATTATTTATTAAAGGAGGAACTTTAGCCTGCTCCTGCCTGATAAATTTCTTTGCCTCCTCATCAGAACATACAATAGTACTGCTCATTGCGG
>JAGODS010000139.1 GCA_017998135.1 Bacteroidales bacterium | reverse complement strand
GTATTATTCATTTCTTTATTATTTTTATAGAAGAAAACATACTTTTTGGTTTTATCAACACCAATAGCATAATTTCCACATAATTCAAACTTGTCTATTTTGCAATTATTCTGATTTGCCAGATTAGTTAATATTTTTAACTTTTGATTTTTTCTTTTCCTTTTGTGCATACTCATTAAAAAAAATGGCAGGCTACATAAAGCTATTAAAATAGCTCCAACTAAAAAACTTTCTATATTCATTATTTTTGAGAATTAAATGTTAAAAAAAAATATTGGTATAGCGTAATAGCCTGCAATATTTAAAAACTAAGGACAAAACCTTGTTATAAATTTCTTAGGCTGGCAATACCAATTAATAAAATTGAAATATTAAAAAAGTTCGGTAAAATATATAATACAGTTTATCTATATCCTTATAAAGGATATAAAGAGATTAATAACAAAAAAAGTATAAATATATTCAATGTATTATAGACTGCCGAACAATTGAGAAAAGCAATCTACCAAAAATAATGAAAAGGAAAAATGATAAAATATTTCCAAAATTGATACAGAAAATTTCTGGAAATAAAATTATAGTTAACAAAATTATTTACAAATATTTGATCAATTATTTTAGCAAGAGAGCCAAAACAGTTTATGTGGTTCTTCAGGCAGGAAACAGGAAAGTTAAAATAATTATAAACTGAACTTTTTGTTTGCGCTGTTTGGCTTATAAGATTAGAAGCAAAAGATGAAAAATAAAACTCTTTGTTAGAATTTTTTTGTTGATTAAACCTTAATTTTGAAGATGTATCAAAGCTAATGCTTATTGAGTAAGAATAAACAAGGGCTAAAGCAAATACTCCTGCAATTTTTAGAAGATTTTTCATACTGCAAAAATAAATAATTTAGCAAAAGACAACAATGTTTATAGATTGAATAAGCATTTTTCAGCGTTATTAAGACCTTCCTGGTTATCAGACAATATAACCAGCGTATCATTAGCTTCAAGAACAGAAGAACCATTAGGAGTGATAAATTTATCTGAGCGTTTAATCATAGCAATTAATGAATTTTTAGGGAATTTTAAATCAACAATTTTTTTCCCTTCGGCAAAAGACCCCTTCTCAATAACAATTTCTTTAATAGCGGTTTTAGCATAGTCGGAAATAAAAATTTCGGTAGGTGATTTAGGTTTAACTTTTTCGGGTAAAGCTACTTTAAGCCATTTGGCAACAAGTGGGAGTGTCGTTCCCTGTATAAGAATTGAGGTAACAGAGATAAAGAATACTATATTAAAAATCATATCAGATTTATCAATGCCTGCGAGTAAAGGATAAGTAGCAAAAACAATAGGAACTGCACCTCTCAACCCGACCCATGAAATATATAAACGCCGCCGCAACTTCATTTTAAAGAAAAGCAAACTGGTAAATACACTAAAAGGGCGAGCAACAAATATAAGGAACAAAGAAATTATAAGTCCGATACCAATGAGGGGAAAAATATGAGAAGGAAAGACAAGTAAGCCTAAAGTAAGAAATAAAACTATCTGCATAAGCCAGGCGAGGCCGTCGTACATTTTCAAAATAGTTTTTTTATGAATAAGGTCTTGGTTTCCGAGATAAACCGCACAGATGTATATAGCGAGGAAACCATTGCCCCCCAAAAAATCGGTAAAAGTAAATGTAATAAACATTAAAGTAATAACCAGAACAGGATAAAGCCCTTCAAAATCAAGATTTATATTGTTAATAATAAACTTGCTAATTTTAGAAAAAAAGAAGCCTAAAACAGCGCCAATAATCATCTGTTTAAGAAACAAAGGAATAATAGAGATGAGACTTTGATCCTGGTTAGTAACCAAAGTAAGAAAAACAATAGTAAGTACATAAGCCATAGGGTCATTACTGCCGCTTTCCAGTTCTAAAGTAGAGCGGAGGTTTGATTTCAAAGCAAGGCTTTTAGAGCGTAAGATAGAAAATACGGCGGCCGCATCGGTAGAAGAAACAATAGAGCCTAACAGTAAACTTTCGTAAATAGTAAAATCAGTAACAAGCCACACAAATATACCAAGTGAAACGGCTGTCAATAGAACACCTAAGGTGGATAACAGGATACCTTCTTTTAATATTGGTTTAACAAAGTTCCAATTGGTGTCAAGCCCCCCTGAAAATAAAATAAAGTTGAGAGCGACAACTCCAATTAACTGTGTAATTTTAGGGTCATTAAAGTTGATTCCGCCTATACCGTCAGAGCCGGCAAGCATTCCAATAGTCAGGAAAAGTAATAAGGTGGGTACGCCAAATTTATAAGAAGTATTACCCGCTATTATACTTAAAAACAGCAATATTGAGCCGACAAGTAAAATGTTTTCAATAGTTAAATGCATTTATATTGTTTTAATTAAGTATCACAATTAATTATTTTATCATTAAATCAAACTTTGCAAAGATATAAAATTTCTTATAAATATCAACTAAATGATTAGCAATTAAGTGTAAAAATTAGAATAGCAGTTGATAATTGTATCCTATTAGTTTGAATCAATAAAGCAGTGGATTTAATAATTATAACACAGAGATATAATAAATGATTTCCCTTACAAATTCAACATTATGGATGGATAGTAATTAGTTTGCATCCATAAACTTAAGAAATCTAAAAAATATAATCACGCAAAGCACTCAAAGTCAGTCGTAAAAAATTGCAAAGAAAAATTAAAAAAAGGTACTTTGAGAATGGACTTCAAATTAAAACCCTACATTTGATTTAAAAAGTTTAATAGCTATAGCGAGCAGGATAATACCGAAGATTTTGCGAAGCAGATTTATCCCGTTTTTACCTAATAATTTGATTAACCTGTCAGTATTGCGTAAAACAAAATAAACTATAACGCAATTAATAAAGATACCTATAATAATATTGATAACCTGATATTCAGCCCTGATGGAAAGCAGTGTTGTAAGCGCTCCCGCTCCGGCGATAAGTGGAAAAGCAAGCGGAACAATAGATGAAGTCTCGGATGCTACATCTTTGTAAATAGTTATACCCAATATCATCTCCATTGCAAGAAAAAAAATTACTATTGAGCCAGCTATAGCAAATGAATGAATGTCAAGTCCTATCAGATTGAGAAACTGTTTACCGGCAAACAGGAAAACTATCATTATAAGAAAAGATACTATAGTCGCCTTGTTTACCTGTATGTTGCCCGCTTTCAGCTTTAAATCTATTATTATAGGTATAGAACCGGTTATATCTATTACTGAAAACAATATCAGTGTTACGTTAATTATCTCTTTGATTGATAGATCCATAGTTGTATTTATTTATATTGTTTTTTTTAATATTTCACTTTATTAAATTCGCTGCAAAATTAATCATTTTGAATATATAACTATAGATAATAATATAAATAAAGGTTTATTATTCGCTTTCGGCTATGGAGAGCATAATTTTCTCTAATTTGTTTTTCATTTCAGAGGGAGTGCAGTTATAGTTATTTACAATAATTGTAAAGGCAAATGTTTGGTTTTTTCTGTTGGTGATATATCCGGCATAAGCTCTAACGCCTTTCATATAGCCGCTTTTAACTTTTATATTATTCGCATAAGGGCTGTCTTTAAAAATGTTTTTTACTGAGCCGCTTTCGCCGCCTACTGCCAGCGACTGATTGAAACTTTCATATATATCTTTGTTTTTATAAATATCTGATAAAACATCAACCGATATTTTAGCTGTAAGCCTGTTGGTCGGCGACAAACCGCTGCCGTCGTTCATCTGTAAGCCTACGAGCTTAACAGCCCTGCTTTGCCAGTAGTCCTGTACTGCTTCAATGCCTGCAGCCGTTGAGCCTTTACCCTTTTGTTTATAGCCGCAGAGCTTCAGCAGCGATTCTGCATATATATTAATGCTTTTAGTATTTGTAAGTTTAATAATTTCTTTCAAAGATGCTGAATAATGAGTATAAAGCCTTGAAGCCTGGGCTGCACTTAGATTGTTTAACCTGTAAAGAGCTTTATTTTTTATTATAATGCCTTTGGCTGTAAGATATTTTTCAAAGTTATAAATCAATGCCCTTGCGGGAGAGGGTATAGAGCCTTTAACTTCAAATTGAGAAAGGTCAGCAGGTATGGTTCCTTCAGCAAATCTTAAATCTGAATTAGGCGACCCATAAATTATGCAATTATCGCCGCTTCCCGTTTTGCCTGTTAATACCTTATTTTTAATTATCAAACCAGGTATTTCGGGATTAATTTTTATTATTTTTGTAGAATCATAAAGTTTCTGACCGGACTTAAAAGTTATGGTGAAGTAATTTTCATTATAATTTAGCCCCGAAGCGCCGCAACCGTAATAATTGCCCATATCTTCCCACTGGTAGCCACCCGGCAGCATATTGTCTTCATATATAGATTCGTCAAAAGAGATTTCACCTTCTATTGTTTTAATGCCTGCTTTGACAAGAGCTTTATACCAGTTATCAAAAATACTGTCCTGCGAGTATTCTTTGCCCAGTCTCGTATTACACAGCGTTGGGTCGCCGCCGCCTTTTATCTCTACTGAGCCTTGAAGTAAGCCTTCTTTACTGATTGTTCCATAATATTTAAGTACTGTTTCAAATTTGTAATCTTTTCCTAATAAAGATAAGGCTGCACCTGTGCATAAAATCTTATTTACTGAAGCAGGAACAAGGCTTTTTTCCTCATTGAATGCTGATAATACCGTTCCGGTTGTAAGGTTTTTAACATAAATTCCTAAAACCGCATTTTGCATAGTTTTATCCGCTGCAAGAACTTTAACTTCAAGCTCTGTCTTGTTCTGCGCCTGCACTCCTTGTATAATTTGAAATATGCAGATGATTATTACAAGGTTTATATAGTTGTTTCGCATTTTCTTTTTTAGCTCTGAAAAGCAAAATTATATAAAATTTTTACACTAAGCTATTTTAAAATATTATCCTTTATTGAATTTTATTTATTTTTGTAGCTTGAAAATTGATATATAAAACAAATGAAATTAGAATATTTATTAGATATAAATCCTGTATTATTAGCGCTTATAGCTACTACTTTTACCTGGGGTTTAACTGCTTTAGGCTCTGCAATGGTTTTTTTCTTTAAAACTATTGATAAAAGAGTTTTAAATTCAATGCTCGGTTTCGCTGCAGGTGTGATGATAGCAGCCAGTTTCTGGTCGCTTTTAAAACCAGCTATTGAAATGGCTGAAGAAAATGGGTATACAAGTTGGATTCCTGCTGTTGTCGGTTTCCTCGCCGGTGGTTTCTTTCTTTTTATTGTTGATAAATTATTACCTCACTTGCATCTGGGACTGGCAAAAGACAAAGCTGAAGGTATCAAAACCCAATGGCAAAGAAGCATCCTGCTTGTGCTTGCCATTACGCTGCATAATATTCCAGAAGGATTGGCTGTGGGCGTGGTTTTCGGTTCGCTTGCCAATAATCCTGATTTGGGTATGCTTGCTGGAGCTATAGCTCTTGCATTTGGTATAGGATTGCAGAATTTTCCCGAAGGGGCTGCTGTTTCTATCCCTTTACGAAGAGAAGGATTTTCAAGGTTGAAAGCCTTTAATTATGGTCAATTATCAGGCATTGTTGAACCTATTGCAGGCGTTTTAGGCGCTTATCTGGTCGTTATGATGAAGCCAATATTGCCTTATGCACTTTCTTTTGCTGCAGGAGCTATGATTTTTGTCGTAGTAGAAGAATTAATTCCTGAATCTCAAAGCGGCAACGAAACAGACTTATCTACTGCCGGTGCTATGATTGGCTTTACTACTATGATGTTATTAGACGTTGCTTTAGCTTAATAGCTGCTTATTTTATATATTTTCAGGCATATTATCATTTTTTATTTAGAATTTATCAATATTTATTAAGTTTGCAGCCCAAATAATTTTAAAGAAATGAACAGGATAATTGAATGCGTACCCAATTTCAGCGAAGGCAGAAACCTGCAAATCATTAAATTAATTACTAATGAAATTGAAAAAGTTCAGGGTGTTAAACTGCTGGATGTTGACCCGGGCGAAGCGACTAACAGAACTGTTGTTACATTTGTGGGTGAGCCTGAAGCAGTTGTTGAAGCTGCTTTTTTAGCTATTAAAAAAGCCTCTGAGCTTATTGATATGCGTAAACATAAAGGCGAGCACCCGCGTTTCGGTGCTACTGACGTTTGTCCGCTTGTGCCTGTGAAAGGAATTACTATGGAGGAAACGGTTGAATATGCCAGAAAACTCGCTAAAAGGGTGGGAGAGGAGCTTAATATTCCTGTTTACTGTTATGAATTTGCTTCTTTCTGCATGGAAAGACAAAACCTCGCTAATTGCAGAGCTGGTGAATATGAAGGCTTATCTGAAAAACTTAAGAATCCTCAATGGAAACCTGATTTTGGCAAAGCTGAATTTAATCCTACAGCAGGCGCTATTGCTATTGGCGCACGTAATTTTCTTGTAGCTTATAATGTTAATCTTAATACCACCTCGGTGCGTCGTGCCAATGCTATAGCTTTTGACATTAGAGCGAAAGGAAGACCTGCAAGAGAGGGAAACCCTATTACAGGAAAACCGATTAAAGATAAAGACGGTAACCC